>JAFCZD010000375.1 GCA_019314525.1 Deltaproteobacteria bacterium | reverse complement strand
GAAGGCGTGCACATCGCCAAGGGCGTGCTCTATGCCGCCACGTGGAGCGGACTGTCGATCACCCGGGACGGCGGCACGAGTTGGGAGCCCCCCTTGCGCAGCCTCGGCGGGCTCTATTCGAGCCTCTACGAATTTGTGTGGGTGAACAACGGAACCATCTACGTTGGCGTCAACGTCGGCCTGGCGGTATCCGTCGACGACGGAGCAACCTGGGTTGGCTACACGAGCAGCGATGGACTACCGTCTCGTGGCACCAAAGCCGCCACCGCCTCTGCGACGACACTCTACATCGCGACCCAGGCCGGCCTAGGGCAAGCGCCGCTCTAATATCTGACGCTCACACCCAAAGCCAGCATGTGATGAGATTGTGAGTAACGGCCGCCGCCCACCGTGGCAGCGCCCTCAGGGTTGACGGGGTTGACCTGGGGAACGTCGGACTCACGATAATCTACCTCACGCTCCGCCGTGAAGAGCACGCCATAGGCGGCGTCCATGCGCCAGCGTCCGACTTCTACGGACGCGCCAACGGATAGTAGGTGCTTATTGAAATCCTGAGAGAGAACCGAGGTAGATGCCAAAGGCGTTGCACCGAGTTCAAAACCGTAGCCCGCACGCAAGACATAACGTGAGACCTGGGCCTCAGCGCCCAGACGGAAGGAGACGCTGTCTTGGTAGCCGAGAGGCTCTTTGCTGGGAGGTATGCGGTAATCGCCAACCCCCGGCAGTTGAAGAATCGTAATGTCGACGGGATCGAAGGTGATGGCATCGAGGCTCGACCACTGCTCCCACACCACATCTCCCTCCACGCGCAACCAGGGGTGGATGCGCCACTCGATACCTGCCGCCACAGAGAGCGGGAAGTGCAGCGCTACGTCAGCGCGCACCCCTTCCACCGAAGACGCTGCATAGATTGGGCTCACAGGTAGTTGCGCATGCAGGGTCGCCTCAGCCTCGAAGACGGCCGGAAGTTGGAGTGTAGCCGCAAATTTGAGGCGGTCGTTGAGCACGCTGTAGAGCACCCCCACGCTGAGGGAAGGGTTGAACCAGTCACTCATGCGCGCGTCCACCAACGAATCGAAGTCTGGATCCTCGGGGCCGCCGCTGAGGGTGCCGTTGTAGCTGCTGATCACCTTGACGTGTCGCAACTGCGCCATGTGGTTCTGCAGCGAGACCGCCACCACGACATTCGAAAGCACCCGCCACGCCACCGCCATGTCGAAGCGTAAAAAGAGCGTGCCATCGAGGTTCACCAGCGTATAGCGCTGGGGTGCGTCCTGGTGCGCCGTGTCCACACAGCGCAGAGGGCCCGTTGGATCACAGACACCGTAACTTGGCCGCGGGTAGCCCGAGAGCACGCCAGCGCCTGCGCTGAAGGATGCACCAAGGCTGAAGTCCCGTGTTAGCGGGATGGTGAGGGCCAAGGTCGGGATAGGCAACAGGATCGGCTCGCTCTCGACCTCAGGCAGCGTGTTGCCCCCGGAGTCCGTGCGAGCGTAGCTCATCTGGTGCAAGGTCAGGGTGGCGTCGAGCAAGATCTGTCGCCCCTTCACAGCGGCGATGGTTGCGGGGTTGTACCAGATCCCGCCGGGGTCATCGGCCCCAGCCACCATGGCACCGGCCCGCCCCAAGCCTCGAGCGCCGTGAAAGGGCAAAAAGAGCCCACCTGCCTCCACGCGCGCGCCCACCGTCAACAACGTCAATGACAAAGAGCAGGCGACTAGCGTCTTTACTCGCATGGGCCACCACAACGGTTAGCGATCAACTCGAAGAACTTCACCACCCCGCGCTGGGGGTCACCCACGAAGCGTTCCAGCACGCCCAAGGTCGACTTGAAGTCGTCTACCCCGTAGCTCTGCTGTGCGAGAGGGTCCACGCGGTTCACCTGTTTGGCGAGCTCGAAGAGCACCTCGAGAGCCGACTGTCCTGGCTTCTGCTCATCCACGGTGTTGCCCAGAAGACGCGCAAACACACTATCGGTGTCTGCAGCCACTGCGGGCTCGAGGAAACGCAATCCGTGCTCTACCAACCCCACATCGGCACCGAGGATGCGACCCACAAGGGCCAAGAGCGGCACCATATGTCGGTCGTCCTGCAGCAACTGTATGGCGTCACCAACGGTGGTCAACGTAGCGCCGAAGCTCGACACGTTCTCATCCTCGTCCAGCAAGTAGCTGCCCATACGTCGTAGGGCCTCTCGCGCCGCGACATCCTCCCGCAACGCTCCTACCAGGTCGACCCCGGCGGTGAGCAGTGGGCTGGCGACGATGCGCTCAACGTACGAGGGCAACTCCCGATTGAGCCAGTCTTCGCGGTCTGCAAGAGCGTCATGAGCATCGAGCCGCTGACGCAAGAAATCCGTCACCCGTTGCAAGCTCGGCAAGAGGCTAGGGTCACGCATTTTCAGGGCATCCGCTCCTGCCATGGGCTTAGCCTCTGTGGCGAGAAACACGTCGAAGATGCCATCTAGGGCGTCTTCACGGGTCTTTGACGACTCACCATCACCGAGGAGAAGACCGCTCGCCACACGCGCCGCGTCCGCGAGCAAGTAGATCGGCGACACACCCCCAGGGACCGGCGTCACACCATCGGTGAACATGCTGCCAGGGCGCCCATCCCGATAGCGCAACTGCGGCGTCTGTTCGGGGTCAATCCAATAGCGCAGGCTGCGAACGAGGACCGCCTCAAAAGAGGCGCCATCTGGGCCCTGCACATGGGCGCTGGCAATCAAGAGCTTGCGCAGCCCCTCCCAGATCGACGTCTTGCCCAGCACGTCGGCGATCAGTGGTTCGGCCTTCGCGATACCCGTACCCACCGCAAACGTTTTTTCCGCGGGGTCTAAAAACTGATGTTCGGCGCTTTCCACACTGGGCCAATGTCGATGAAAGAGGCTGATCAAGTCGATGAGCATTTTCGTAGAGTTGTGCCTCGCAAAGGCCTCCGCGAGCGGTCGAAATGCTTGAAAGAATGTGCATGAATCACCCTCTTCACAGGACATTCCAGGGTGCCGGATCTCCCAGGACAAGAGCGTGCCACGGTGAGCATCGCAAACAACGAGACCGTCGATATCCCTTGGCAGGTCCTGAACAGCGGCCAACATCGGCGGCATCTGCGTCATGAAGAGGTAGCGGTTGATGGCCTGGGGCGTGGGGTGTGAGGTCATGCCCTTGACGCCAGTGAGCAGCTCCAGCACGAAATCCTCGCCCAAGGTTGCCACAGCCGTCGCCACCATCATCGGCATATTCTCGGTCTTGAGACGCAGCGTTGCCCGCCCCGCGATGGCCTCTGCGTAGAAGACCGCGCCGTTCTTGATCTCGAAAAGATCGCACTCCGCGTAGGTGTCATTGCAGCCCATCAACCAGCCCACGCCAGGAAAATCACAAACGAGAGGGATTTGGATACGCGCCGCAGCCTTGTTGCAGATGCGCATTCCATTGGCGTTGTGGATCACATGCCAAAGCCGCTGCTGGATGCTGCGGTTCATCCCTGAGTCAGGGGCTGACCTGTCGACAGGTATCACGAAGAAGCCCTTGTCGCTGTTGTTATTGCGCACCCCGTCGCCGGTGGGATCGAGCACATGCACATCACGATAATGGAGGTAGTTGGTGAGCATCCGTCCCAGGTTTCCCATGCGTGGGTCGCGCAAACCCGCGAACACATCCTCCATCAACCCTGGCCGCCTCGATATCTCGCGCAAGAGCAGCAGCAGCTCGTCGAAAAAATTACTCTCGCCAACGGAATCGGGGTACTCCCGCATCTTCTGACGTGCTTCGTCGAACCCGCGCACGAAGGCAGCGATAGCGCCCTCGTGTTCGAGCAACCCCTGCAAAACGTGCAAAGTCGCCGAAAGATGAGGGTCACCCAGGCCTGCAAAGACCGCATGGGATAAATCCAAGAGCGGGCCGCGCGTGCTATCGAAGACCTCTACCTTGTGTTTGCTACCATCTCTGGCCGTGAGGCTGACCTCTTTACGTGGCCCACCCAGGAGGCTGACGTCCTGCACCAGTGAGAGCAAGTCGCCCGATGTTGTGGTGAGCCTGGCAGCCTGTCGCAGAAGCGCCCCCAGCAACGTGCGATTGAGATCGACGTACTCGAAGAGGGGGTCCCCCTCCGCGTTGAGGGCGCGGCCATAGGTGTCGCGGGCGAGGGCAGAGTCTGGCTCTTTAGGATCCAAATGAAAGGGGGTTGGGGCGCTGCTCCCCGCTACAGCGGTAACGAGCGTGCCACCCGCGTCTGTGTCCGCGAGGCCGTCGTCGTCGAGGTCGACAAAAGGGGCCACAACACCACCGGCCACACCAAGCGCTACCCGAGCGACACCGCGCCAGTCGCGGCGCACCATGGTACGTGGCTCTGCTGCGCTAGCGACGCCGAGATCGCTGAAGAACAGCTCTGTGACCAGGGCCATGGGGCGCTGGGGATCACTTGGATGCAGGGGGGACACAGCGCTGGAATCATCGGCACGCGCAACATCGCGCAGCTCGAAAGACAGCGCCTGTGCTGTCTTCAAGATCGCCTCATGACCCACGCCTGCTTCCCCACCAAAGTGCAGCATGGCATCAAAGAACCCTGACAGCTCAGGGTAGTTCAGGACCTCGCGCAGCGCACCAAGGCAAACCTCACGTGAGCGGTAGCCTTGTCGCCCTTGCATCGACGCCAACGCCGCCAGGGATGGCTCGTCACGCGCAGCGATGGAGAGGGCGTGCCGTCCTGCCTCCACCAACGCCGGGAAGCGACCGTCGTCCGTGAGCGGCAACACCCGCTCCATATAGCTCTGCAGTTGCTCAAGCTCGTCCCCAGGAAAGATATGGTTGGCAGCGTCAATGAAGGCGCGGCGCCCCTCGAAGAGGGCGAACACTGTGGGGTCTTCACGAGCGGCCAACTCGCCATCGAGATGCTGGGGACCATAGCGGCAGGCCAGACGATAGCGGCTACCCGAGACGTCCACTGGCCGCGAAACATCCAGTTCGTGTGCCTCAAGAGAAGAGCTATAGGCGAGACGCTGACAGGTGAGCGTGAAGAGCTTCTCACCAAAAGACTCCCCGGAAAACGTCTCAGGCCGCCTCAGCTCGGGGGTGGATTCACATGCACTAACAAGACCTGCGACAGCGATCATCATCGCTGGCAGACACCACCTTCGTAACATCAGCACCCACCCCTCGGTCCCAGCTCGATTTCGAGACAACATAAGGCCATGGGAATATGCTGCAAGGCTTATTCCGCCGAATTAGGCGGACATTCTGGAGAGATATTCGGGGATTTCGCGATGATTCTGGGAGAACGATTCGAATTTCGAAGAGGCCTCAGGGTTTCGCGGAAAGCTTCACCAGGAAGATATCCTCGGCAAAACCGGAGCAGGTCAGCGCACCACCGCCAAAGTCCACGGTGTCACCAAACTGCCCTGTGACGATCACGTCACCAGCGCTGTCTACTGCCACGGCGGTACCAATATCTGAATCCTGGCCGCCAAAACCTTGAGACCAGCGGTGCACACCATTGACGTCGTAACTCGCAACGAAGATGTCTCCTACGCGCACACCCGTCAGCGCCTTGCCGCCGAAATCAACGTTGTCCCGGTAGGACCCTGTGAGCGCGATGTTCCCACTGCCATCCACAGCCACACCCCAACCTGAATCCCAACTCGTGGCGCCAAAACGCTTTGACCAACGGTGCGCACCGCTCGAGTCGTAGTTGGCCAAGAAGATATCGCTCTCTCCGATGCTCGTCATGGAGCCACCACCGAAGTCTGTGCTGCCATAGAACTGCCCCGTAATGGAAACATTGCCGCTGGCGTCCACCACTATGCTCTTGCCCCTCTCCCACGCCGCGCCACCAACACGTTTGGACCAACGGTGGGCTCCGCTCGAGTCATAGCTCGCAACGACGACATCAGTATCGCCCGCACTTGTTAGCA
>JAFCZD010001014.1 GCA_019314525.1 Deltaproteobacteria bacterium | reverse complement strand
AGCGATCTCTGCTACGGCGGCTGCGATCTCTGCGGAGACCTCACGAATACGGCACAGGTCGGGATAGACCTGACCCTTTTCGAGGTCCGCGTGGGTCACCAGGCCGGCCAAGGTTGTGGCCGCCGCATAGAACATCTCATCGGTGACAATGCGAGCACCACTGGCGATCACCCCCAGACCAACGCCAGGGAAGATATAGGCATTGTTGCCTTGCCCTGGAACGAAGGTGCGACCGCCAAGCTCTACGGGGTCAAAGGGGCTTCCGCTGGCGAAGATCGCTCTGCCCCCCGTTACACTATAAGCCTCCATCGCCGTGCACTCTGCGCTATCGGTAGGGTTGGAGAGGGCGAAGATGATCGGTCGCTCGTTTATAGCGCCCATCTCGCGCAGCACAGCCTCGTCGAAGGCGCCACCTACGCCGCTCACACCGATCAGCACTGTTGGTTGCAAGCTGGAGATGGCGTCTTTCAAGGTATGAATGGGTTCGTGGTCATGAGCGTATGCCTTCTTATGTGCCGCGAGATCTGGCCGATCTCGGATGACCAAACCCTTGGAGTCGATGAACCAGCAGTGCTGACGTGCTTCTGCGAGCGGCATGCCCTCTGCGCAAAGGGCGGTCACTACGAGGTCGGCCGTACCTACAGCGGCCTCGCCTGCGCCAAAGAAGAGCACGCGGGTGTCTTTCAAGCTCCCACCGGTGATCTTCAAGGCCGACATCACGCCCGCTAGCGCCACAGCGCCTGTGCCCTGAATGTCATCATCAAAGGTGCATGCTTCGTTCTGGTAGCGACGAAGTAAGCGGAAGGCGTTACGGTTGGCGAAGTCCTCAAGTTGAATCATCGCCTGGGGAAAGACCTCTCTTACCGCAGTGTAGAACTCCTCGAGCAGCTCGTCATAGGCGTCCCCGCGCAGGCGGTGCTGTTGCAACCCGATGTAGAGTGGGCATTCGAGCAGGTGAGCGTTTTCTGTGCCCACGTCGAGCACCACGGGCAAGCAGTTCCCTGGGTGAATGCCTGCGCAGGCGGTGTAGAGTGAGAGCTTGCCCACAGGGATGCACATTCCGCCAGCGCCCTGGTCTCCGAGCCCTAGGATGCGCTCGCCATCTGTGACCACGATGCATTTTACATCCCAGTGGGGCCAGTTTCTCAATATTTGCGCTACATGGCCGCGATCCCGCGATCCTCTGCGGAGATGTAGAGCCCACGTGGTCGGCGGAAGATATGCCCATATTGTTGGCAGGCGGCGCCCACCGTGGGCGTGTAGATGATCGGCATCAGCTCATCGATATAGTCGAGCAATACACGGTAGAAGAGCGCCTCGTTGCGATCTTGGAGCGCTGTGAGGGTGACGTATTTTTGCAGAGGATCGTCGACACGCGCCAAATTCTGCATGAAGCGTTGTACCTGCGCGTCCTGCGTGTGCACCTTGGGTGGCAGCAAGCCACGCAAGCCAAGTCGATCTCGCTCCTGCGCGGAAAACCCCGTGCCCTTGTTGAGCATGGGATCTTGGAGCACGGTGGCGCCGGTTACCGGATGGGTGGGTGGAAAGCGATCGGACATCCTGTTCTCCTCGTGCAAGGGCGACGGTCTCTTCATCGTGGGGTGTTGGACTTGACGTGGGTTGGATTCTTGGTTCTCACCGCGAGTGGCGGTCAAGTGAACATATGTGCGTGCGAGGGTGTCTTTGGCCATGTCGAGCACAGCCACCACGAGACCCAGGCTGTGTGCGATCTCGTCTTTGCTTACCAGAGCGAGAACCTGCCGCCAGAGCGCCTCCTGCAGCACATTGAACGATGTCTGCACTTCAGAGAGTCGGTAGCTGCGCGCGAAGCGCTCATGGGCGATGGTGGAGGCGTAGGAGATGATCGCGTCTGCCGACCGTCGCTCTAGAGCGCTGATGGTGAGCTCTAGCAGCTGCCCTAGGCGTTCTCGTGCACGGAGCTGTCCGTCGGCGAGATAATGTTCGAGGTGAGCGTGTTGCAACTCCAGCAACGCCTCATCCAGCACCGTCTCCGCCTTGGCGCGCAACACCTCGATCAACGACGTCTTCGGCAGCTCTTCACGCTTATGCTCAGGCTCCATGATGCTCCTGGCGCTCCGTTCTCTATCAAGATAGACGTGTGGGTGGTATGCCGGTATCAGTGGATTGACCAAAAGAGCATCGGTGATGTGGCCAAGGTCGAGTAGCGGATGTTGCTACACGTTGAGGTGGCGCTGCGACAGCAGGTTCAGAGGTGTGCCCACAGCCAGGTTTATATGGACCTGGCAACATTGAAGGATGTCAGAACTACGCAGCCCCTCCGCTGATGGGCGAGGGCTCGAGCCTGCCGCCGGTTCCATCGCGCGTCGCGTCGCCCGTCAACGCTCATCTGGTGAGCCCATCGCCATCCGTGATCGGCCCCAAGACTCCAGGATGCTTCAGGTGCTCGGTGTCACCTATATGGTCCTGAAGACAGAGCAGGGTGGCGACCTCTACCTGACCACGGCGGGCTCGCAGTTCTTGCAGCAGCTGCTCCCCGAAAACTGGTACGAGAGCGATTGGTTTCGCGCCCATCGCGAGCGCTTGGTAGGCACAGCTGCCGTGTACCGGTCGACCACCAAGCCCCACGCTGGTGCGTCGCTAGAGATCGTGGTGAAGTTCAACCGGGTCGGGCAGGACATCCCTCCCGCGGGCGATGAGTTCGAGGAGGCGCTCTACTGGGAGTTCAACGGGCCCTTTGAGGAGTTCAGCCTGCTGCAGGAGCTGCGACATGCAGGTCCTGCCGATGTCGCCATAGAGACCCAGGTGCCTTTGGCGATATATATCCCCCCCGAGCGTGTTCAGCCCTGGCGCAGCGGGCGCTCCGAGTGGCGCATGGCGCGCAAGGTTGAACAGCACCCAGGCGTCGCCCTCGATATCTTGCGCCGCTATGTGATGGTCTATCAATGGCTGCCAGGGATCGACGCCTGGGAG
>JAFCZD010000374.1 GCA_019314525.1 Deltaproteobacteria bacterium | reverse complement strand
GAGCGTGAAGGTTTTCGACTGGATGTCGGTGGATTACACCTTCCGAGCGTTACGCGAGCCCCAGCTTCTGGATAAGTTCCAGGTGCAAAATAATATCCTCTTCACCTTCTCTTATACCCTGGTTGCGTCCGCCCAACCGGTGAAGAAGCCCTAACTCAGACGTTATTCCTGTGAAAACGGGAACGCCGACCGCTAAGTTCTGCGTCTAAAAAAGCTTGATCTCCGAGCGCCCTCCTATAAGTCGCAACACTCTTGCGCGGAGGCGGCGCCAAATGAGACAGAGCACTAGTCGTTGGCCGCCTGCATCAGGCCAAGCTCAGCCACACAATGGAGAAATTGTTCCCAGATTTCGATCTGGTGGCAACCATCACGTTGAAAGGCATCGCCGACAAACTCACCATTTTGGTTGAGCACATTGGGCCAGCTGTTGAGACTTCCAGCAATGCAGAGGTTATTCTGGCGCAAGAAGGCGTTCCGCTCTTGCTTGCTTGCGAACTCAAAGTGATTTCTTTTGGCCATCATCTTCCCACTCCCCTTGCTTGAGTTGTTCTTTTAGAAACAACTTCGAAGCCCTCGTCCCATGGTGCCACCTCTTGGTGAGCAATTGTTGCCAAAGACAACGGATCGAGTGGACAACAACCTTAGTAAAGCAGGAAGCGTGCCGGTGTTGTATTTCTTGGATCCTTGAGTGCTAGGGCGCTGCGCTGCGAGCACAGCGGAAGCCAACATCCATGGTGCGAAACGATGGGTCGGCGCCGAGACGGGCGGTGACACGCACTTCGTCGCTCTTGTCGGTGAAGCCTCCACCCCGGAAGGTGCGCTCTTTGCCTGTTGTGGGGCCACGCGGGTTTTCAGGGGATGTCTTCGCCAACCGAGTCGAATAGGTGTCGCTGGCGTAGTAGTCCTCAACCCACTCAGCCACGTTTCCGAGCATATCCTGGGCTTCATAGGGGCTGTCCCCTGCTGGTGAGCGGCTACCCACGGCTTCTGTACGGTCGTTGCCACACCCCGCCTTTTTCCCCTTGGCGATGACAGCACGTTGGCAATTGGCCTCGCCTTCTTTCCAAGGCAAGAGGCGTCCGTCAGTGCCGCGAGCAGCTTTCTCCCATTCTGCTTCTCGCACCAGACGTTTGCCAGCCCACCGGCAGTAGTCAGCTGCTTGGTGCCAGGTGACACAGTTTAGTGGGTGGTTAGCGCGGTCATTGTGCCCCCAGTTGCAGTCTGGGCTCTTCTCGAAGGGGAAGCCACGTGATGTTTGACCATCCAGTTGGCGCCCGTCACATCCCCCTCCTTTCACACATCGCCTAAACTGCTCCACCGTCACCTCGTGTCGATCGATGTAGAACGCGGCGAGCACCACCTGGTGTTGGGGTTTCTCTTCGGCTGCACCCTTGTCGTTGCCCATGGTGAAGGGGCCGGCAGGGACAAAGACTTCAGGGGCGCGATCTCGTGGCTGTCTGGTGCTCGCTTCTTTGGATCTCGGCGTACTGTGCACATCTTGGACTCTTGGTGCCACGTTCCCATCATCGGTGGCGACGACGCCATCGCCGGCGAGGGCCAGATAAAGCACGATGCCGCCGCCTCCAAGCAGGAGCAGGGCTGAGAAGACGCCCACCATCACCCAGGTACGCTTGAGATGAGCCTCAGCAGTGATGGAGAGGGGTGGATGAGTTCCAGCGGCAAACGCCTGGTTTTCTTTCGCAGCTGAATCAGTCGGAGGCTTCGCGACGAAGAGCGTGTTGGGTAGCTGGTCGGGTGGTCGAGTAGATTTTGGCACCAAAGTCTCGGCACGGGCGACCTTGGCTGGGTCTCGGGGTGGCAAGGTGACGCCGTCAAGCGGTGCGCCTGCGGCGTGGGCGAAGGCGCCGGCGAACTCACGCACGCTCTGAAAGCGAGCATCTGGGTCTTTGGCCATGGCGCGCATCACCTGCGCTTCCACCGTGGGGAGGATCTCGATGTACTGCGTCAGAGGTGGCGGTGTCTCCATTTGGTGTTTGAGCAACAACTCGCCAAACGCTGTGGCCGTGAAAGGCAGCTTGCCACAGAGCAGTTGATACACGATCACCCCTAGGGAGTAGATATCTGTGCGATCATCGATCTCGCGCGCCCCATGGGCCTGCTCCGGAGACATATAGTAGGGCGTACCGAGGATGGCCCCTGTGGCGGTGTGGCTGTTGGCTTGGGCCTGGAGCAGCTTGGCGATACCAAAGTCGAGCAGCTTGACGCGCAGATCCCCTGGGTGGTCGATGTCGGGCAGGATGAAGATGTTATCAGGCTTGAGATCACGGTGGATGATCCCAGCCGCATGCGCAGCGGTGAGTGGAGAGGCGATGCGTCGTAGCAGCAAATTCACGCGTTCGAGGGGGATCTTCCCCTCTTGCTCGATGAGCTGGCCGAGGGTCTGCCCTTCGAGCAACTCCATCACCAAATAATAACCATGGCTCTCGTCTTCACCGATCTCGTAGATGTCGACGATGCCTGGGTGTTCGATCTGATTTGCCGCGCGAGCTTCATTGAAGAAGCGTTGCACCAGCTCTTCGCGCAGGGTCAGTTCGGGTCGCAGCACCTTGATAGCGGCTTTGCGGCCAAGGATTGCGTGCTCACCAAGGACCACGACACCCATGCCTCCTTCCCCAAGGAGAGAGAGGATTTTGTAGTTGCCCAGTTTGCTTCCAACGATGGCGTGTGAGCGTATCACCCAGACATCATACCAAAATCGCGCACCGACGGGAGATTGTGCGTGAAGGCTCGTAAGACCTATCATCGGGAGACATGATGAAAAGTCAGCGCAAAAACACGTGGGCAGTGCTCTTTTTCTCTTTAATTCTGGGCGCTGGAGGCTTTGTGAGCGCCAAAGTCGACCGTCGGCCCACCTTGGCAGTGCTCTATTTTTCCTATGATGGCCCCAACGCCGAGCTGGTGATGCTGAAAAAAGGCTTGGCGGAGATGTTGATCACCGACTTTGCCGAGCTCTCCTCCGTACGCGTGGTGGAGCGCGTCAAATTGGAGGCGATCCTCAAAGAGCTGAAGCTCAACCGCTCTCAGAAGGTCGACCGTCGCACGGCCAGTCGCATTGGCAAGCTCTTGGGCGCCAAATACATGGTGCTCGGGCACTACTTTGATCAGCTTGGCCAGCTCTGCGTCATGGCCAAGCTGGTGGAGGTGGAGACCTCACGGGTTCTCCCTTCGGCGAGCCACTGCGCACCCAAGGCCCAGTTTCTGCAGATAGAGCAGCACATCAGTCAACGCCTGAAGACGGTGATCAGCACCAAGCTCGAGTCGTTCAGCAAGAGGCGCCGTGCCAGCAAACCAACAAAGGTGGCTGTGAAGAAGCGTGGTGGCGTGGGCGCCCCTGGCGCCTTGGTTCGTGCTCCACGGCGCTTGACGATGAAGATGGCGGTACGCTACGCCAAGGCCCTCGACGCACGAGATCGAGGTGACACCAAGGGCGCGCGTGTGCTCCTGCAGAAGATCGTCAAAGAGAAGCCCGATTTCCGCCTCGCCGCGCGCACGCTGAAGAAGCTCGGCAAGCGCGTGCAGTAGGGCTCGTCCCGCCCTGACCTGTGGGTTATGCTCTGGCGTTTTTCACCCAGAGGATGCCGCCATGCCCACCATCAACCCCACCGTGCAGAAACTCGCGACCTATCCTGCTGAGGCCCTGATGGCGAAGAAGCAGGCGCTGCTTGCCGCTGGCAAGGAGGTCTACGACTTCTCTGTGGGTGACCCCATAGAGCCGACGGCTGAGGGCATTCGGCAGGCGTTCATGGCGGGCTTGCCCTCCATAAGCCAATATCCCAGCATCGTGGGTGAGCCAGCCTTTCGCCAGGCATGTGGCGATTGGCTCAAGCGACGTTTTGACGTGAGCCTCGATGTGGACGCTGAGCTGATCCCCTCCACGGGCTCCAAAGAGGCGATCTTTCACCTTCCCTTGACCTTCCTCGATCCCCACGGGAGCCGTCGTCGTGTGCTTTATGGTGTCCCTGCCTATCCCCTCTACGAGCGCGGAGCGCGCTTTGCGGGTGGTGAGCCATGGCCTGTGGAGCTGCGCCCTGAAAAGCATTATCGCCTCGAACCCTGGGATCTTCCGGCCGAAAAGATCGCCGAGACGGCGATTTGCTGGATCAATTACCCGCACAACCCCACGGCGGCCACCGCAGATCTGGCCTACCTCGGTCGCTTGGTGGCATTTTGTCATCAACACGACATTTTGCTCTGCAGTGATGAGTGTTACGCCGATATCTACTTCGAAGAACCCAAGCCGCCCAGCGTATTGCAGGTGACTCGTGAGGGGGTGCTGGCCTTTCACTCGCTCTCCAAGCGTTCGGGTATGACGGGTTACCGCTCAGGCTTTGTCGCAGGTGACGCAGCGCTCATCGCGCTTCTGAAGAAGACGCGCCCCAACTTTGGTGTGGCGACCACACGTATGGTGCAGGCAGCGGCGAGCTGGGCCTGGCGCGACGAGGCGCACCTCGAGCAGCGGCTGGCGCTCTTTCGCGCCAAACGTGACGTGATGTTGCGCTTCTGCGCTGAGCGCGGTATCGAGCACACGCCCTGCACGTCGACGCTCTATCTTTGGGTGCGCGTGCCGGGAGACGGTGACGCCGTGGCCTACGCAGAGCGTCTGGCGGAGAAAGGCATTATCGTCAGCCCAGCGCCTTTTCATGGCGTGGACCAGCCCTACTTTCGCCTCGCGCTGGTGCCCAGCGTCGAGGATTGTGAGCGGGCGATGTTGCTCTGGGGAGAGCTCGAAGACGAGGGAGCCTGATGAACGAGCTGAACGAGCTGAATGAGCTGAAAACAAAGATGGAGGCTATCGAAGCCGACCCCACGTTGCTCGAGCGTGACGAGTATCGTCAGGCCGTGCACGCCACCGTGGCCGCCCTTGATCAAGGCAAGGTGCGAGTGGCTGAGAAGCGCGACAACGAGTGGGTGGTCAACACCTGGACCAAGCAGGCGATCCTTCATTACTTTCGCATCGCTGAGATGAAGCTGATGGAGGTGGGGCCCTTCGAGTTTTTCGATAAGATCCCCCTCAAGCGCGGCTTCAAGTCTCTCGGCGTACGGGTGGTGCCCCCAGGGACAGCGCGCTTTGGTAGCTTCTTGGAGCGGGGGGTGGTCTTGATGCCAGGTTACGTCAATATCGGCGCCTACGTCGGAGCAGGCACGATGGTCGACACGTGGGCCACCGTGGGCTCCTGCGCGCAGATTGGTAAGGGCGTACACCTCTCTGGGGGTGTGGGCATCGGTGGTGTGCTCGAGCCTCTTGGTGCCAAGCCGGTGATCATCGAAGATGGTGCCTTCATTGGCTCACGTTGTATCGTGGTGGAGGGGTTGCTCGTGGAGCAAGAGGCTGTGCTCGGGGCCAACGTGACCCTCACCGCCTCGACGCCGATCATCGACGTCACTGGAGACGAAGAGGTGATCACCAAGGGTTGTATCCCGGCCCGCAGCGTGGTGATCCCCGGATCACGGCTCAAGCGCTTTCCCGCGGGGGAGTATGCCGCCCCCTGCGCGTTGATCATTGGGCATCGCAAGGCCTCCACCGATCGTAAGACTTCCCTCAACGATGTACTCCGTGAGTTCGCGCTGACGGTCTAGCTGACAACGTCTAGATCGTTGTCGAGCCCCGCTCTCTATCTGCTACGATCTGCTACAATCTGCTACAATCACGCCATATTTCTAGCAGACGCGGAGGCACGAGTTCATGCGATGGGTAGCATTCTCCTTAGCCCTACAGGTGGTCTGGATCCACACGGCCGAAGCACAGGATTTGATCCTGCAAAATGAGACGCGCACTTTGGGCGGTGTTCATCGCTATAAGACGATTCGCCTCACCAACGCGACCATCGTTGTGCCTGCCTTTGACGGCGCCGACAAGCTCAACACCGGCAACCTGCAGCTCGTCGCTGATAC
>JAFCZD010001013.1 GCA_019314525.1 Deltaproteobacteria bacterium | reverse complement strand
CCGCTTTCCACGCGCTTGGGCGAGGACGGTCTTCGCGAGTCTCGCCTGCGCCGCGTCTCGCGGCAGGGCAGATGGCCCTCTGTCGCCGCGCAACGGGTCAAGCGAGATGTCGGCGTGGGCGTTCGCCGCCATGAGAGCGCCCCCCACGGCGGTCGATCACGCTGCACACCGCGAACTCGCTGCCCAGGCGCCCGCACTCCTCGACGAGCTGCCCGCTCCCTACCGGGAGATTGCCAACCTCCAGTACCTAAGAGGATGGTCCCGCGCGGAGATCGGCCGATGGCTCAAGACTTGGCGCCCGATCCAGGAAGAGGGTATTCGCACGCTGTTCCGCAAGACGCACCAGATGCTCAAGGCCATCGGACGAGGAAAGATCCCCAGCTCGATTTGGCCCGGATGTCCTCCACCCCCCCCCCCCTGTTTTGCCTCTATAGGGTACGAACAGCTTGAGCGCTGGCGAAGCGTCTCCGATGAGCGGATTGCCTCGCCAGTCCAGAGCAGCTTGGAGCAAAGGTGGGCTGGTGAACCTAGCGTCCGCAACGCAAGAACCGCAGGCTTCTGCAAACTCTGCCAAGTAGGGGGTTCGGGAGCCGATCGCCCGAGAATGACGCAGCCCAGAGACCTGAACGGTTGCCTGCGGAGATTGGAGGACAGGGCGGTTATTGGCCCAGTCCGGAGCCGATCCTAGCCGCACTGTGGAAGTGTGCTCGGGCCTAGATGATCGCGAAATGGTATCGTGTTGGCGAGCTGAAAGGAGTCAAAGGATGAGAAGTGGATGGCATCGAAAGGGCGTAACTGGCTACGTATTGGGGACAGCCTTGCTGTTGATGTTCGGCATTGGAGTGGGCCTAGCCAATCCCTGGATGCAGGGTAGTGGTTCAAACACGATGTTCACAGTCGGAACTGATGCCCCTCCAGCTCCAGATGAAAATGATCCGCTGAATGGTGGGTTAAATGGGAAGTACAACAAACTCCCACCAGACGGAGAGGGTAACATCGCTGTTAGCTTCAGCGCATACATGTGTTGCAATGGTTCTTGGCCATGTCCACCTGAAGAGACGGTGGGTGTGGCCTATCACTTTACCTATACAGTCAATTATCCAGGCGGCTCGGTCTTAAGCACCGTGGATGGCTTCTCCTGCGCCGGTTCTTGTTGTGGATTCACCATCACTGCCCATGAGGTCGACGGGGAGTGGGGAGGCGACGTAACGAGTGTAGTTTTGTCCGGAATCGGGGTCAAGTGTATCTGCTGTGACGGAGAAGAACAGGACTGGTGGTACTCGTCCCTAATCTTCGAGGACTACGAACAAGACCCACTCACCTTGGCCCAGAAACTCCCTTGAGCTTGGCGGAAAACCCGCCCAACCCTGTTGTGGACGCGAAACAGATGGGAAGCCCTCTGGACGCAAGCGTCGTCCAGAGGTGACAACGCTTTTCGTGAAGTCAAGCTGGGACAGGGCCTCTAAGGATTCCGCATTGGGCAGAAACTCGATGCATTCCAAGGAGGCCCTGATGAACCGAGGATATGTGGAGCCAAGCCCCGTACCCCAGGCTGCGCTGCACCCGTACTCGTTTCCGTTCGAGAGTGTGGACCCGATTTGTGAAGAGAGCGACGGCCTCCATGTCACGAGCCCTGACAGATTGTGCGTTTTCACGACCGGGCAGGCCCCTTGGGAGGCGACTCGGAAGGGGTAGAAGAGGCAGGGTTTCGTTGCTCCAGAGTGAAGCGTTCAGTGATCATCTCGACCGGTATCCGGAGTGCATGATCGCAGGCCGATGAAAGACAGTAGCTTCAAGGGCTGTTATCCATAAGGACTGGAGGTGGACAGTGCTTCGAAAGGCGCACGTATTCGGTGTGTCGGCGGTGATAATTCTCGCGGGCATACTCGGTTTGACCATAGGCGAGAAGGCCGCCAAGTCTCCGAGTCCGCCGTCCGTGGTTACAGGGAGCATGGAGTTGACGGTTGACGATGGGGCGGAAGTGGGACCTCGATTGGCGTCAGAAGAAGAAGAGGCCAGGGACGGAAACCTCTCCGTGCATGTTCGCCGAGATGACGGAGGTCCGCTTTCGGGTGCAAACGTATCTCTGTCACTCGTGGGGGCTGGCAACCGAGCGAAAACTCGGTTGACCGCAGACCCGGATGGTCAAGTCGTCTTCAGCATTGGAGCGGGCAAGGTA
>JAFCZD010000373.1 GCA_019314525.1 Deltaproteobacteria bacterium | reverse complement strand
GCAACGCCACGACCAACCCATGGAAGGTTGGCGATACCTACCTCGACTGGTATGGCAAAGAGGCTGGGCAGAGCGGCTGGTCCAATGGCTCGCACGCCGAGGGCACTCCAGCTGATTGGACCACCAACCGCTGGCCGTCCTCCTGGGGCCCCATGCGCACGGTGTTGCAGGACGGCTATGGCTACGAGCCACTCAACGCCGAGGGCATGCATTACTGGATGCTAGACGTGGACATGGACTGCTCCAAGGGGCACGTCACAGCTGGCGGCACAGCGTGGTTCGAGTTGAAGACCTTCATCTCGGGCGGCCCAGGCTGGGAGCCCGACGTGGTGCAAGCCGGTGCGCCCTATCGATCGGGCAACCACTTCGCCAAATGCGGCATGGTCAACGTCTTCCGGCGCGGCAGCAACGAGGCGGTCTTCAGAGCCTTCCGTTAGACCGGCTAGCTATCCGTTGCTCCAAATGCCGTGCAGCAGATAGGGACTTGGCCAAGTCCTGCTGCTAAGATCTCGCATGGCAAAAAACCATCTGGAAGAAGCAGCGCAGCTGATCGAGGCTGGCGATGAGGCTGGGGGCTTCGCGCGCCTTCTCGAGCGTTGGCGGACGACCCGAGCGCCTGAGCTCACGCCTGTGATCGCGGCTCTCTCGCTGCGGTTGACGCCCAGTGAGACCCCCATCAAGGGAAACCGCAAGGAGCGCAAAGCTGCATGGGATGTCCTTGCGCGGCAGCAAGACCCCACTTCGATTCTGTTGCTCCTCAATGGGCTCGAGGGCATGACCATTGGGGTGACCCGCGATATGGTTACTGTGCTGCGTGATTGGCCTGCCGATCCTCGGATCGCCGCAGGAATGGTGGAGCTGCTACGAGCGCCGCCCAAAAACCTCTGTGGTGGAGGATCTGCGGGGTTTTGGCAGCGTGTGGCAACGACCATTGGAAAGAACGCCGATCCCACGAGCATGGCCGTGGTTGAGGAAGTGCTCAGCAAGACGCCTGATGAGGACGATCGCAGCACGGTGGATTGGATCATCGTGCACAACCTTCAGCGCGCCAAGGAGACCGGCCTCAAGCGTTTGGCGAAGAAGTCACAGAATCTACAAGGTGCCGAGGCTGAGAGCTGTGCGCGCCTGGCGGCCAGATTCTGCGAGCAGGTGGACACGTCCATCGATATCAACGCATTAACAGAGGCTGTCTACGCCGACCCAAGCGCTCTTGAGCAGCGCCTGGTGCTGGCGGATGTTCTTCAGGAGCGTGGTAATCCTCGTGGTGAGCTCATCGCGCTGCAGTGCACTGGGAGCGCTCCCAACCCAGCGCAGCGCCGCCGCATCAACTCCCTCGTGAGCAAGCATTGGCGGGAGTGGGTAGGGCCCCTCGCGCCGGTGGTGCTCAAGCGCGGGCTCACCTTCGAAGGCGGTTTCGTCGCCTCGGTTTGCGCGACAGCAAAGAGTCGGCGTTTGGCGCAGCAGGTCGTAGGCCTGGGCGAGTGGTCTACCGTAAAACAAATTGCCTTCAGCGATTGGCCTCATGAATGGCATGTCGAGGAGCTGCTGGCGCACCCCACCATGCGCTCTCTGAAGGCTGTACACGGCGCGCAATGGGGGATCCTGGCGAGCGAGAAGTCTTTTGCCCTGGAGACTGTGCATCTGCGCGCGGACAGGGTGGTCGACTGGGAAGATGAGTGGGAGGAAAGAGATGTGATGCAGCTCCTCAGGCAGTGTGCGTCTTTGCCCGAGCTGCGCGCTTTGGGCGTGGAGCATGCATCGCAGCCCGTGGAAAAGTGGCGGGAGCTCTGGTCAACACCCTTGGGGAAGCGGTTGGAGCGTTTGCATCTGCATGCGCTTCATCCTTTCGGCTACCTTTCGCTCCTCGCTGATGTTCCACCACATTTCCAAGTCTTGGAGCTGGGGCGTAGTCCGGGGCAGGTGCCAGGCTTTCGCGCGACGGTCTCACGCCAACCCGATGGCTTATTCGGGCACCTGCTCTTCGAATACCTTTCACCTTCGTTCAAGGACTTTGGCTTTGGAGATGCCGAGGTACGTGGGCAGGGTTATGAGGGCATCGCTTCTATCGAGATCAAAGCTCCCAAGAAGGTGAGCGTGGAGCGTCTTATGAGCACTTTGTCGGGGTGGTTTCCTCGGGCCCGGGTCCGCCACTAGCTCGTGACCGTTGACCGCTCCGGCGGGGGCTGGGATACTTGATAGAACGATGAGAGTTTTGGCGTGGGCGCTGGTGCTGGTTTCCATGGTGGCTTTATCCCCCCGTGCCGCCCGGGCTGTAAGCACCTCTCGTCTGGCGCGTATTTTTCGCGCCCTATCTGATTCCGATCAGCGCGTTCGCATTCAGGCGCTGGTTGCCCTAGCCAAGCTCAAGGATCGTCGCGCTGTACCGCGCCTGATCACCGTTCTGCGCAAAGATCGCAGTTCTATCGCGCGGGCATTGGCCGCTGCCGCGTTGGGCACCATCGGGGATGTGCGCGCGGCTCCCGCCTTGCGAGCCAAGCTCGCCGACCGCAGCCGGCGTGTGCGAGGGCAGGCGCGAATCGCGCTCGCGCGCTTGATGATCACGCCCACCCCTAGTGGTAGGGCTTTGACAAAATACGTCCATATTCCGAAGCGCAAGCGCCCCCCTGGCCCGCGGGTGTTGGTGACGCTGGGCAGCATGGGCGCCAAGACAGCCAAGGGCCGTCGGCATCGTAAGCTCTTGCATCGGCTGTGGCGCGACAAGGTGGCGAGCACCACGGAGGTGGGCTTGCTCGAGGCAGGGGAGCCCGTTCCTAAGGGCCAGCAGAAAGTCTATGGGGTGAGTTCATCCATCACCAAGCTCAAGCGCGTGCGCACGGGACGCTTGGTGAAGACCACGTGCATGGTGAGTGTCATGGTGGACCAAGGGGGAAGCATTGTGATGATGACCACCGGTGGTGCCACCGTCGAGGTCAGCACGCGCCGCTTCAGCCGTCGTGATGCGCAGCAGTCGGAACAATCTGCTCTGGAAAATGCCATCGCCAGCGCACACCAAAACCTGATGCGCTATCTCAGCCGCCAGTAAGTGATCGGTCGAGAGGGCCCTCAGTCACGCATGCTCCTGCGCGCGCTGAGGTGACCACTGCTCTGCTGGCTGGCCAGCGCTGCTCGATCTCCACAAAGCCCGCATTGAGCAGCAAGCCGGAGACCTCCGCGGGGCGCACGCCATGGGGGGCGAAGAAGCCACCGACGGCTTCGATGAGCACCACAAGTCCCCCCTCTTCGAGGAAGGCCCCTGCCATCGCCATCAGAGAGCGCCCACGATCCTGTGCGTGGCGAAGCTGTCGCACGAGGAGTATTTGCTGAAAGGTGTGATGAGGGAAGGGCAGTGTTGAGGGGCAAGCCAGGATGGCCGGTCGCTTGAGCTTTTTTGCTTGCCTCGGCTGGGGGGCTACGGAGATTAACGTATGATGTTCGGCCAACGCATAGCTCAGCTTTGGAGGTCCCATGTAGAGGGTTGGCGTGGACGCTGAGGGCAGGAGCTGCTGGAGCGTCTCCACGAGCGGGTGAATCCTCATGGTGGCCGCATACCATTGCTCTTAGGTCACGGCAAGGTGAGCATGGTTGGGCGGCGAGAAGCCGGCTCAATGCTTCTGAGACAGAGTGCTAGGCCGCCATCGCTGTCTGGCTGCTCATGGCGAGCAGGCGCTTTCTGATCTTGTTCTTCTTCGAGTAGACAGTCTTCACCGAGATATCCATCTGCTGAGCGACCTCTTTGGCCGACATGCCGTGCCGAAAATAGAGGTCGACGAAGCGTCGATCGCGGGCCGAAAAATCACATGTCATCTCGTCGAGGTGGTTGCGGCGCTCTTGGGCTAAGAGGTTGTCTAGGGGCCCAGGTGCTTGGTCCACGCGATCGGGCACGCCATCGATCTGATCAAGCGCGGGCTGCCGAGCACAGGAGCGGAGGTGATCATAGGCACTATTAATCGAGATCAGGCCGATCCAGCTGCCAACTTTGCTGCCACGTTCAGGGTCATAGAGGCGCAACTTGCGCATATCATTACGCAGTAGATTGAAGCAAACTTCGCTGAAGATCTCCTCGGGGGCCTCGCTGGGGAGCACCGAGTCGAATTTGCCAATGGCTTTATGGATACACCGAAAGATCAACCCTCGGTAGCGCGCGATCAGCTCGCGCCAAGCTTGGTTCTCGCCCTCCAGCACACGGGCGAGGAGCGCCAGGTCAGCCTTCATCTCGCGGGCGCGCAATTGTTTAGGTGATAGGGCTGAGTTCGTCATCGCCACTCCTTTGACCCATAACACGAGAAAAAGTTTCAAATTCCGTGGTGTCTCGTTGTTCTTGGCAATTAGCTACTAACGCAAGGCGAGTGCCAAAGTTCTCTTGGCGTGGGCTTTTACACTAACGCGCTGAAGTTAAAGGACTTACACCAGAGGGAGGTGGTGGGTGAAGGTGGGATGTGGCGATATTGACCTGCCAAAGTGGCAGATTAGACACCTGTGTGGGTCTGTGTGGGAGGGAGCTAGATTTCGAAGGTCTATGCGATGGCAACGGCCCGTCGCCAGGCCTCGAGCATCACCCCGCGGCTCACCTCATCACCTTGGGGCTCGAAGGTACGATCGGCTTTCCAGGCCGTGGTGATCGCCTCAGGGGTGTTCCAGATGCCCGTGGCGAGGCCGGCGAGGAAGGCGGCCCCGAGGGCTGTGGTCTCGGTGACCTGAGGCCGGGTCAGCGGCAGGTCGAGCAGGTCGGCTTGCATTTGCATCAGCAGGTTATTGGCGGTGGCGCCTCCGTCGACCTTGAAGGATGAAAGCCCCTTGCCAAAATCCTTCTCCATGGCACCAGCGAGGTCGTGGATCTGCAGGACGATTCCTTCTAGTGCTGCTCGGGCGAGGTGGGCTCGGGTGGTGCCACGGGTGATACCATTGAGCAACCCTCTGGCTTCGGGGCGCCAGTGGGGAGCGCCGAGACCCACGAGGGCTGGCACGAAGACCACGCCCCCGCTGTCAGGGACCGAGGCTGCGAGGGCTTCGATCTCTCCAGCGCTTGCGATCAAGCCCAAACCATCACGCAACCATTGCACGGCCGCGCCAGCGATGAAGGCGCTGCCCTCGAGGGCGTAGACCGCAGGAGCGTCGCCCAGCTTCCAGCCAACGGTGGTGAGTAGGCCGCTTTTGGAGGCAATGGGTTTGTTGCCGATATTGACCAATAAGAAAGCACCCGTGCCATAGGTGCACTTGGCGTCACCCTCTGCGAAACAGGCCTGGCCAAAGAGCGCCGCCTGCTGATCGCCGGCAGCGCCGGCGATGGGGATGCCGTTGGGCAGGCCAGGCACGCCATGGGTCTCGCCGTAGACATCTGACGAGCCACGCACCTGCGGCAAGAGCTCCCGCGGTATGTTCAGCGGTTGCAGGAGCTGATCATCCCAGTCCAATTTGGCGAGGTTAAAGAGGAGCGTACGTGAGGCGTTGCTTACATCGGTGACGTGAGCCTTGCCGCCGCTAAGGCGCCAGATCAGATAGGTCTCGATGGTGCCAAAGGCGAGCTCATGGATGCGCCCTCGAGCCCCCTGCACATGATCCAATATCCACGCGATCTTCGTGCCCGAAAAATAGGGGTCAAGCACGAGCCCGGTGCGTTCACGGTAGAGCGCCTCGAGCCCGTCGGCTTTCATCTTGCTGCAGCTATCGGTCGTGCGACGGTCCTGCCAGACGAGGGCATTATGGATCGCCTTGCCACTCTTTCGCTCCCAGATCAGAGATGTTTCACGTTGGTTTGTGATGCCAATGGCCGCGATCTGTGAGCTCTCTACACCGGCCAAGGCGAGGGCGCGTTCTATGGCGATGGTTACAGAGCGCCAGATCTCTTCGGGGTCATGTTCTACCCAGCCAGGCTGGGGATAGATCTGCGGAAACTCCTGGTTGACCTTGGCACGCACCTGGATGCTCTCGTC
>JAFCZD010000372.1 GCA_019314525.1 Deltaproteobacteria bacterium | reverse complement strand
GGAAGAAGCAGGAAGGAACTCGTGTCACGCCACCGGCGCGACTTAGGCGCTTCAGCCAAAGCTGCCGCAGCGGGCAGCGACTTCTGGTCGGTAGTAGTTTTCGATGAAGCTGTCTTCGAACATCTTCTCAGCGACCTCAGGCTCCACCTTCTGAACCTGGTCCAGCCAATATTGGGTAATGCGCTCTTCAGGGTGGCGCTCAGCAAGCTCTTTCACCAAGACAGCTGCCATCTCGCGCTCATAGTCGTCCCAGAGCTGGCGGATCGCGTGGTTGAAGGAATCAGGCTGAGCTGAACTCTTTTTGTTGGCGAGCACATTAATCAAGGGGAGAAGATCTTTGGACTTTTTAGCTCGAGCCACCTCGGCGTTCACCGAAGGGCTCATCAGCTTTTTGGCCAAAACAAGCACGATCACCCCACCGATGAGGGCGAGAACTATTGGCGACATATCGTTGAAACCTCCTCGCGGACCAGATATCTGCGGTCCGACTGCACCTCATAGAGGCAAAGCACGCCCCGGTTGTTACGTGGGCTCTTCGTCTTTTGTCTCTTTGGCTCGAGGCGCCACCTTTTCCCCTTGCACATCGATGACCTTGCCTCGAATCGGCGGCGGCTGAGGTCCAGGGCCAAAACCCGCCATGGGCGTTGCAGAGGCCTGCATTCGTGCCTCGAAAGAGCCCGCCAGACGCTGGGCCACGTTTTGGCGCAGGAGTGGAATCAACAACAAAAATCCTATGATGTCCGTGAGAAAGCCGGGGGTCACCAGCATCGCACCGACGATCAGCAGGACAACACCGGAGACCATCTCGGCCGCCGGCATGCGACCTTGCCCCATTTCGAGTTGGATTTGCTGCAGGGTACGCAGCCCTTGCACCCGCACGAGGTTGCCTCCCACCACCCCAGTCAGCACACACAACCCCACGGTGGAAAGGAAGCCCAACGAGCCCGCAACCTTGATCAGCAGGTAGACCTCGACAAAGCCCACCACCAACACCAAAAGAAAAAATCGGCCGACAAAGGTCATGCATGCTCCCAGCGCACGTACACCAGAGGTATCTAGCATCCACGTTGGGGGTTGAACAGGGTGGGGCCGGCTGAAGCCGTGTTAGGGCAACTCAGGCCTTGAGCTGGTTGATGGAGCCACAAAAGCCCAAAACGACCATGATCAGCGCCACGAAGGAGAGCGGACCGATAAACGTGAAAATGGCGGCCGTGACGAAGAGCCCCCCAGAGGCCCGCGCTTGCAGGCCATGTCGCTCGGCATATTGGTTGAAGTGACCGCCATAACCGCCGATGGCGACAAAGAGCCAGTAGATATTGAAAAAGGGGACGAACATCAAACCCACGGCTGCGCCGGGGGTCACTTTGCTCTGCTCATCATGGATGGCGGCCCAGGCCTTGTAGATCAGGATGTAGTAGAAGACGAGGGCCGGGATGGCCGGAATCCACGAGAAGAAGAGCAGTTCGTGCCACTTGTTCATGTTGGCCAGGCCGAGGCCTGTGAGCACCCCAGAGACCAGGAACAGACCCACCACGAAGATCATGTAGAAGGTGGTGGAGACACCTTTGCTGGGTGTATGCGTGGCACCAGCCTGAGGGGCGACAACCTGGGCCCCAGGAGGCGCCATCGCTTGGGGAGGCGCCATCGCTTGGGGAGGCGCCATCGCTTGGGGAGGCGCCATCGCTTGGGGAGGCGCCATCGCTTGGGGAGGCGCCATCGCTTGGGGAGGCGCTCCACCAGGGGGGATAGCCACGGTGGCTGGGAAGCTCGCTGAAGCAGGCGCAGGAGCTGCGTTGGTAGGAGCGCTTGCGATGGGCATGCCTCCAGGTGCCCTTGGGCCTGACACGGAGAAAGGACTGGGCATGCCAGGCTCACCAGTACTTGGTGTGGGAGGCTGCGCAAACGCCCCCGGCTGGACAAACGCCCCCGGCTGGACAACATCAGGGGCGAACATTGTCTTGGCCATGGCCGCGTCCCCAGCGGGCGCAGGATCACGTGGCCCCACGGGGGGTGCTGAGATGGCCTGCCCCGCGTTGGGCGGTAGAGCCGCTTGCTGAGCAGGAGCTTGCCCTACGGGCGGTTGAAAACCAGCAGGCACAAATGGAGTTGGCGCGGCTGGGGCTGGCGCCGCTGCAGGTGGCTGGGCCTGAACTGGGGCCTGCCCTGGGACCTGCGCCGGAAGTGGGGCCGAGGATTGAGCCTGCGCTGCAGCTTGAGCCATGGCCTGCAGCTCCTCAGGGGCTGGAGCATAACCAAAAACTGTGTGCTTCTCAGCTTGGGGCTGAGCCTGCAAAGCATTGCCACAATAGGGACAATGGGAAATATTCTCTGGGATCTGATGATTACACTTCTGACACAACGCCATCCACGCCTCCTCGCTATCACTCGCCTCTAGACTATACGATCCGGCACGATCCGGCATAGCCATGAAAAGCATGATCGCAGGAAATAACAGGAGGTTGGCCAGAGATGCTAAGTCAGCGGCTCACGGTGCCAAGAGCGTCCGAAGCTTTTTGCGGGCACGCTGCCTCAGTGTGGTGTAGTGCTTGCCCTCTTTGGACGAGCGCGTGCGCGCAAAGTGCACCAGCGCGTCTCCTTGGTCCACAAGCAGCCCCAACAGAAGAATCATCCCTCGCGCTGTCTCTCGATCTTGACCGCCGAGATGAAGCTCCACAGCACGGAGGCTCTTGCGAACGGCTCGGGCAACGCCTTGGGTCTGCCGCACACGCTTACGCAAGAGCTCAACCTTGTAGCCCCCCCGTTGCCAGCCCGCGGACAACGCCTCAAGGGTCGCAGAGAATTGATAACAGTAGGCCGCCCCCATGGCCCCCACCGCTTGGCGATACGCGCGCGCGCTGCGTGGCTCACGAAGAGTGGACTTGGACTGCCCAGCTCGCAACTTCAACAGGGGCGACGGACTTTGGGGCACAGCGTCTGCCAAGCCAGGGAGCAGCAAGACAAATAAGAGGGCGCTCTTGCACATCATGGAGCATCTCCTTTGGGCAGCAACCTGTGGACGAGGCTCTGCACATTGCTGCTTACTATGAGCTCTTCGCGCAGGGACGTGCGCATGAACCCTTGGGCTGTGGCGTTGTCGAAGAAAGCCAAGAGCGGAGCGAAGTAGCCACCCACCTCGAGCAATCCACTGGGTTTCTGGTGTTCACCGATGGCTGCCCTGCAGAGCACCTCGAAGAGTTCATCAAGGGTGCCCATGCCACCGGGCAAAGCGCAGAAGGCGTCCGAACGGGCCATCATCTCTGCCTTGCGTTCGGCCATGCAGCCCACCTCGATGAACTCACTTAGCCCGGTGTGGGTCATTTCGCGACGACCCATCAACGCCGTAGGCATGATCCCCACCACGTGCGCACCATGCGCTAGCGCCGCGTCGGCGAGAGCCCCCATGACACCCATGCGCGCGCCACCATAAACGAGCCTTATGTGCTGATGCCCAAGTTCAGCACCTAGCTCGCGCGCGGCGCTGGTGAAGACGTCATCACAACCCGGAGCCGAGCCACAAAAAACACAGAGCGTGCGTTGGCTATCCTTCATGGAGGCAGACTCTGCCATGTGCAGGGCGGGGGCTCAACGTGGGTGGTAGGAGCTACGACGCGTTCCGCCCGTAGAGGTCGTGTAGCCGCTGGTAGCGGGCGAATAAGATCACGAAACTTGAAGATCAGAAAGAGCAGAGCCGCGAGACCGATGACGGCGCCAAGACCAAACCCCGCCCACCGTAGCCGTCCTCAGCTCCTTGCCATCACCGTCGCTGCCATCGTGGTGCAAAGAGCGCCGTTTCGCGGTAGCTTCTCCATCATGAGCAACGAGGGCAAAGACCAGCGAGGGTCGAGCTTCTGGAGTCGTATCCGACATGTCTTGGGTGGAAACGACAGCCCGGAAAACTCAGCGGAGGAGAGCCGCGCACCACGGCCCAAGCTTGAGTTGATCCCCAAGGAGTATGTCGGCCCAAAGCCAGAGAGAACCGAAAAGAGCGAAGAGCCGATGCTGGGGATCGACTTCGGCAGCAGCTACTCCTCTATTGGCCTGCTCCGTGGAGATTCTCTCGAGCTGGTGCCGCTGGTGGGTGACGATCCCATGATGCCCTCGGTGGTCTCCTATCCGCAGCCCGACAAGGTGCTCGTGGGAGAAGAGGCCAGACAGCAGCTCGCTGGAGGCGCTCAACACACCATCAGCGCACCCAAGCGCTTGCTCGGTCGCCTCTACAAAGACCCAGCGACTCAACGGCTCTTGTCAGGGCTCGCCTTTGAGACGTTCGCTGGCAGCGACCGCTTCCTACGCTTCAAGGCTCACGGCACGATCTACTCAGCCCAAGACATCTGTGCAGAGATTTTCGCTGAGCTGCGACGTCGAGCAGCGACACATTTCGGCCAGGAGCTGCGAAATGTCGTGCTCGCAGCGCCCGTAGGTTTTGGCTCTCTACAGCGTTCGGCGCTCGAACAGGCGGCCCGACAAGCCGGCTTTCATGTGCACGCGACCCTCTCTGAGCCCACCGCGGCGGTGATGGCCCAAGGCTTCCCGGAGGATTGGCAAGGACATGTCGGGCTCTACGACTTTGGTGGAGGGACCTTCGACTTCACCCTGTTGGAGGTCAAGAAGGACAGCTATCACGTGCTCTGTGCGGGCGGTGAGCCGTGGCTTGGCGGCGATGATATCGACGTGTCCCTCGCAGGAGACCTCGCCAGCGCCTTCGAGCGCCAAACAAAGATAGACCTACGCTCACGAGCCGTGGAATGGCAGCGGCTGCTCTTCGCTGTAGAGCGCGTCAAACGCGAACTCAGCGTGGCGACCTCCGCAGAGATCGCGGTGGAAGAGCTGATCCACACCGAAGCCGGGGTGCAAGGGCTCGAAGCCGAGCTCACGCGGCAGCAGTTCGACGCGCTGATCGATCCCCTCGTGCAACGCTCGATGGTCGTCGTGGAACGAGTGCTGGCAGAGGCTGGGATCAAGCCTCAGAGCGTAGACGCAGTGGTAATGACTGGGGGAACCTCACTGATCCCGCTGGTGCAACGCTGCGTCGGTGAATTCTTCGGCAACGAACCCATCGTCAGCCGCCCCCACCTCGCGGTGGTTCAAGGGGTCTGCGTAGAAGGTGCGCGCCTCAGCGGCCATGGCGCAGCAAACAAGGTCCTCCGGGGTCGCAAGGTGCACGACGTTATCGGGCGCACCATCGGCGCCGCAGCCGATGACGGGCCCGCGATCACGATCTTTGCCCGCAGCACCCCCCTACCCGCTCGATGTGTCCAGCGCTTCACCACCACCGCTCATGGCAAGCAAGAGCTAAAGATCTCAATTTTCGAGCAGCACACCTCCCGCGTCGACGAGACAAAGCCCCTAGGCACGATGATGCTTCGTGGGTTGAAGGGGCTGCCGGCTGGCCAGGAGTTCGTCGACGTCACCTTCTCGATGAACGAGCATGGGCTGCTCAGCGTGAACGCCACGGTTGGCGCGCTCCAGATCAGCGAGACGATGCACACTTGAGGGTGCGGCTCGTTGCGTGAACAAGCCGTCTCCGTTCAATTGACCTCACGGATGCACTGAATGGGCGCAACGGATCGAGCCTTGAGGCAATTGACCTTGAAGCGGCGCTCCAGTGAGACCCCGAGAAGAACACAAGGTTGACTCCCATCTTGACCCGCTCTGAAGAGGCGCCAACAATGGATGCATGAAGACTCATGCCATGTTGACGGCCGTACTCGCTCTCTCTCTCGCCGCCTGCTCCGGGTCGGCCTCCACCGTTGGGCACAGCGACGGCGGACCTGACCAGCCCTCCACCCCCACGGATGCACACCTCGATGGAGACGGAAGCGCCACCTTGGATGGGCCACCCGCCCCCGACGGCCCTCGCCCAGACCGCGGCGCGGCCAGCAACTGCCCGGTGTTGCCCACCACCTTCGCCGATGGCAAGACACCCAGCCT
>JAFCZD010000371.1 GCA_019314525.1 Deltaproteobacteria bacterium | reverse complement strand
CTACTACTACGCCATGGCCTACAAGCCGCAGAACCCAACCTGGCCCAACCGCGATCGGCTGGTGCTCAGCAAAGGACACGCGGCGCCCTTGCTCTACAGCACGCTCATCGAAGTTGGCGTGCTCGATGAATCTCTCGAGAGCACCCTGCGCCAATTGGGCAGCCCGCTGCAGGGGCACCCCGACATGCGCAAATGTCCGGGCGTCGAGATGAGCACGGGCTCGCTGGGGCAGGGCCTCTCTGTGGCCAACGGTATGGCGCTTGGGGCGCGCCACGCCAAGCGCGCCTATCGCACCTATGTGATCCTCGGCGACGGAGAATCACAAGAGGGGCAAATCTGGGAAGCGGCCATGTCCGCCGCCCACCACAAGCTCGACAACCTCTGCGCAATCCTCGACTACAACGCCCTGCAGATCGACGGCACCATTGGCCAGATCAAATCGTCAATCGAGCCCCTGGCGGACAAATGGACGGCTTTTGGCTGGCATGTGATCAACGTTGACGGTCACGACTTCACGGAGATCTGCGCAGCCCTCGATGAGGCGCGAGAGGTCAAGGGCAAGCCAACGATCCTCATCGCTCACACCATCAAAGGCCGGGGCGTCTCCTTCATGGAAGGACAGGTTGGATACCACGGTGCCACCTTGAGCATCGACGAGGTGAACCGCGCGCTCAAAGAGATGGAGACCGACTCATGAAACCCCTACGACAGGTCTTCGGCGAGACCCTGGCCCGCCTCGGCGCCGAGATCCCCGAGCTGGTAGTCCTCGACGCCGACGTCTCGAAGTCCACCAAGACATCTATCTTCGCCAAAGCCTATCCGGACCGCTTCCACGATATGGGCATCTCAGAGCAGGACATGCTCGCCACCGCGGCTGGGCTGGCGACCACGGGCATGATCCCCGTGGCCTCCACCTTTGCCATCTTCGGCACGGGCCGGGCGTGGGAGCAACTGCGCAACTCCGTCTGCTACCCCAGCCTCAACGTCAAATTGGTCGCGACCCACGGTGGCATCACGGTAGGTCAGGACGGTGGCAGCCACCAATCGGTCGAAGATCTCGCCACCACCCGTGTGATCCCGAATTTGCGCGTCATCGTGCCCGCTGACGGCAGGGAGACGGCCCAGGTGATCGAGCACATCGTGCGCGAGGTGAACGCCCCGTGCTATGTGCGCCTGCCACGCGATGGCACCCCTGACGTGCATGACGAAAACTACACCTTCGCTCTGGGCAAAGCCTCACGCCTACGGGAGGGGCAAGACATCACGCTTTGTGCCTGCGGCGTGATGGTCTCTGTGGCCATCGAAGCAGCCAAGGCGCTGCAGGCAGAGGGCATCTCAGCGGCGGTGCTCAATATCTCCAGCCTCAAGCCCATCGATGAAGAGGCGCTGATCCAAGCGGCACGCAAGACCGGCGCGCTCTTGACGCTGGAGGAGCATAGCGTCATTGGCGGGCTCGGTGGGGCTGTTTGCGAGGTGGTGAGCGGAGTGCTCCCCGTGCCCGTGGTGCGCATCGGCCTCGATGATCTATTTGGTCAAAGCGGTTCTGCCGATGAATTGCTGGGGCACTATGGGTTGACAGTGACTCACGCCATCGCAGGAGCCAAAGAGGCCATCGCGCTGAAGGCGGAGTCGAACCCCATGCGGTGGTAGGGGTGAGTTGATTTTCCACAAAGCCGGCGGAGTTGTGTCCGCCATCACCCCTCAGTGCACAACGAGCGGCTCGCACCATCCGCATGGGCTAGAGGCGACACGCCTCTAACTGAGGCATAGTTCCACCCAAGAGGACCGCCAGCGTCGGATCAAGGAGAACAGGATGGCACATACCACGGAAGTTCTGGAACGAATGGTCAGAGACTTTTTCATCGTGTTGAAGGGGCTCTCCCCTTCGATTGCCACAAACATGGCGTCTATCCTCGGTCCTCGACACAGCTGGGATTTCGAACCAGGCTCTCTGGCGGAGCACGCCTTGTTAAAAAATCTCGCGACCGAGCAGATCAAAATGCTGAGGCTAGAGCGGTGGCGGAGTGTGGCCGACGCATGGCGAGCTGTGAAGTCGATGGACAAGCTGCGGTTGCGGGTTCTTCCGCTACCGTTTCTCAGCGAACGCCCCTGCAGCATCCGACAATCTGGCCCAGAGCGTTTCTCTCGGGAAGCCTGGTTCTTTATCAACGGCATCGCCAGTGACAAGGAAATGCTGCGACTCAACGGGATGTATTTGGCCAAGTTGTTTCAAAGACCCATTGAGCTGATCTACAACCCGACCCAGGGACCGATCGCCGACCTGTTGGAGTGTGTGGTGGGACGCACGTTTGATTTTGTCACGAGCCCCGCAGAGTACGCGCTGGAACGGGTCAGCGCGGCGCTGTCCAATCCGGAGAAAGACCGCGTGATCCTCATGGGCCATTCCCAAGGGGGAATCATCGTCGCCAGCGTGGTCGCTGGGCTGATCGAGCGCTTCGGCGGGGATCGCGAACGATTGGCCAAGTTGGAGGTCTACACCTTTGCGTCGGCTTGCGACAACATGCAAGTCGACCCTGAGCTGGACACGCCCGAACGCCGGGTGCCGCACATCGAGCACTTCGCCAACACAGGCGATATGATCGCCAAGCTAGGCGTTCTGGAAGAGCGCTTGCCGGTCGCTGGAAAGGTGTACACTTTGGACAAGCCCGGACATCTTCTCAACGCTCACTATCTGCCAGAGATCGAGACCGGACGTTCGTATGCCTGGCGCGACGCGCGAGGAAGCTTGCAGCGAAATGCGCGTCTCTACGCGTACTGTGATGGGAATACACCGGAACTCTTGCCCATCGACGTGAGTGGCAAGGACGACGATTCTCAGCCTGCCGAGGCTGCTCTTGCTTCCGCTGCGTCAGAAGCCGCGACCCACGTTAGCGCTGGTTGAGTCGAGCACGATAGGAAACTTCAGAGTGGCGTTTGGATCACGTTCTGAGCGGCGGGACTACCCGCAGACGCCGTGGCATCGAGCCTGAGGAAGGTGGTCATCGTCCCTAGCGCCAACATGCTCACCGCAAGCAACCCGCCGAGGAGCGCGCCCCAACCGTAATCCTGGGCAATCTGTCCGCCGAAGAAGGTGAACGGCCATGCTGCCAAATACCCGAACACATCGATCGTGGCGATGAGAAAACCGGAGTGCGCGCCGCCGTGCGCGATGGAGAAGATACTCATAGGCAGGTAGTAGGCGGGCGAAATCGCGAATCCCAAGACGAAGAGCGTCGCCACGGCCGTTGTCGAACGTGCTGATGCAGGCAGCGGCAGGGACGGCAACAACCACAAGACCATGGCGCACCCACACGCGACCACAAGCAATCCGCCCAGAACGTAGGTCAACTGGCTCTTGGAGAACTGGTCGTAAAATATGCCGCTGGCAATCAAGGCGATGAGCATGCCGAGGGGAAACGTGCTGCCCGCTATGCCCGCTTCACCAGCACCGAGGTTGAAACTTTCGGCGAGATAGATCGGGATGAACACCATGAAGTCCATGAGGATCGTGAGGAACGATATGGCCAAACAGATCAGCCAAACTCGCGGGCTGCGCACGAAATGGCCGCACGCTTGCGCGAGGGTGGTTCCCGTCAAGGGGTGATTTGTGGTCAGCGCTGCCTCGCCCGGCAGAACGGGCCTGGTGGTCTCGGGCGGTTCCAAGCCAACGTCGGCGGGTTTGTTCTTTAGAACGAACCAGAGGCCGAAAACGATGGTGGCCGTGATGGCGCCCGTGACTGAAAAAGCCGTGCGCCAGCTGTTCTCCAGTAGCAACCACCCGACTAACAATCCCGCTAAGAAAGTGCCCACACGCGAACTCGTAGAGATCACAGCCCAGATGCGGCCATGTTTGTTAGGCGGATACCAGTTGCCAACAATCTTGGCCATCGCCGGCCAACCCCCAGCCTTGAAGAACTGGCCGCTGAAGTTGAGCACGCCCATCATGAAGAATATCGACACCCACCCAAAGGCCACCGAAGACAGCGCCGTCACCGCCAAAGAGACGATGAACATAATGCGGCCGCCCAGTCGATCGGCGAACATGCCGACGGTCAGTTTGCCAAGCACCGCGCCGATGGTGGCGTAGCTCATGAGCCGACCGTAGGCCACCTTGTCGATATCTAGGGCTGGATCTGCGATCAACGCAGCGCTCGAGGCGACCAAGGTGTTCCGGCACAGCAAGAACGCTGCGTACCCGACGTACATCGATGCGAGCGTAATTAACCCCCATCGCATACGCCTCTGATCATGCTCTGCGGTGCTCATGATTCCCTCTCGCCACGAATATAGCGAGTCTTCGCGCCCGCCTCAGGGTTGAGACCCTAAGCCATTTACCTGCCGCAGGCTGAGGGGGAGACGAAGTCTTCCCGCTACTTTCAGGCCAGCGCCTGATCGAGATCTTCCTTGAGGTCGTCGATGTCCTCGATGCCCACGGACAAGCGGACGAGCCCGTCCTCGATGCCAAGCTTGGCCCGCCGCTCTGGCGCCACTGAGGCTTGTGTCATCAAGGCGGGGTGCTGAACCAAAGACTCGACGCCCCCAAGGGACTCGGCAAGGGCGAAGACCTTGAGCGCTTTGATGAACTTTGTGCTGCCCTCGAGGCCGCCCTTGACGACGACAGAGATCATGCCACCAAAGCCGCTCATTTGTCGTGCCGCGATTTTGTGTTGTGGATGTGAGGCCAGCCCGGGGTAGATGACCTTTTCAACGCTCTTGTGCTCATTCAGAAACGACGCCATGGCGCGACCATTGCTGTCGTGAACCCGCATGCGTATGGGTAATGTTTTGATGCCGCGCAGTATCAGCCATGAATCCCATGGCCCCTGCGTCGCGCCGATGGAGATTTGCAAGCGGCGCAAGCGCTCGAAACGTTCCTCGTCGGGGGTGCAAACGAAGCCGCCAATGACATCGGAGTGACCGTTGAGGTATTTGGTGGTCGAGTGCACAACAACGTCGAATCCGAACTCGAACGGGCGTTGAAACACCGGCGTCATGAAGGTGTTGTCGCAGATCGTCAGCAGGCCCTTGGCCTTAGAGATTTCAGCGACGGCGGCGAGGTCTGTGACCTTCAACATCGGGTTAGTCGGTGTCTCGAGCCAAACGGCTTTAGTCTCTGGTCGGATCGCCGCTTCGAGAGCACCCTCGGCGGTGAGGTCGACAAAGCTGAAGGTCAGCCCAGACCTCGTGAAGACCTCGACGAAGAGCCGATAGGTGCCGCCGTAACCGTCGTCACCACAGATGATGTGATCGCCGACCTCGAAGGAGTGCATGATGGTGGCAGCTGCGGCGCATCCGCTGGAGAACGTCAGTCCATAGGGAACGCCCTCAAGAGCGGCAAGGTTTTCTTGCAGCGCGTCCCGGGTAGGATTCTCACCGCGGGAATACGCCCAACCCTTGTGTTCGCCTGGGGCGGCCTGCACGTAGGTGGCGGTCTGATACACCGGCGTCGTGACTGCGCCCGTGGCAACATCGGGCCGCTGGCCCGCGTGGATGGCTAGGGTATCCAAACGCATGGGCAGAACTCTAGCGCGGTGAAACTGGTCGTTGCAATTAATCAACAGCCCCGACGACACGCCCACATGGCGGTAAAATGCCCAGGTCAGCCCGGCCCACACGCCCACGTGGCGCTAAAATCCAGGCAAAGGACGCCGCGGCTCACGGAAGTGGCGGTGCAATTTGGGAAAAAGGGGCGGCAGCGTCTTGGGCTCTGGTGTGCATGTTTTGCAAACGCGGGTGAGCGTCCCACCGCGGCTTTTCCCAGGTTGCACGCGCGTTCTAGGTGTGTTGGGGAAGCGTTTCCCATTGTGCGAAGACGACTTCGGTGTCTTGCGGCGCTTTGTAAATGTTGGCAAGAAGCAGGTGGCCTCTCATGGGGCGGGCTGTGGAGGATTTTTATGCCCATGTCAGCCAGACGCGGGCATATGTGCCGGCCTT
>JAFCZD010001012.1 GCA_019314525.1 Deltaproteobacteria bacterium | reverse complement strand
AGGAGCGAACCATGCAGCGCGGACAAGAGCTCAACCTTGCTATTTTGATCGCTTTTGGAGCAACCCTCCTCGGCGCTGTGACGCCAGCGCGTGCCCAGGAACAGAAACAACTCCAACGAACAACGGTGGTTCGGAGCAAGCACATCGTCGCCATTCCAGGCGTGCTGAACACCACCATGCTGCCCGTGAAGACCCGCACCACCGTTCTGAAGAGGACCGAAGCACCGTTCTGAAGAGGACCGAAGCAAAGAAGACGCTCACCCCCGCAAAACTGGTGCAACGAGACATTGCCAGAGCGACCAAGCCTTCGTTCTACCAAACGCTCCGCCCTCAGCACCCCACAACCGTCGCCAGCACGTTGATCGCCACCGCGAGCCAATGGCTGCGCGCCAATAAGAACAATCCCCACCTGAAGACCAGCATCGCCAACTTCGAACACATCCTCCAAGGCCAACACTTCTGGCAGGGCGTTGGATCCGGCGACGCGCTCACGGTGAAGAGCAACGCGGGTGTACATGGAACCACCCTGATCTCCTATCTTCCAGGCAAAGGGATCCGCTTTGTGAACTACCCCCTTTCTCCCTTCGGGATGCCGAGTGTGGGCCATGTCCTGGCCTTCACCCAAGGCTCCAGCAGTCGAGAGATGAAGGTGGTCACCGGCGATCTGACGCAAGCGGGCGAGCCCAACCACACATCGCGACAGCTAGCACGCAAAAACACCCTGCCCGTCATCGCGAGTGGGCTGACCCGTCAATCGCCAGCAAAAGTCGCTCGTGACAAAACCGTGGCTCCCTACCTGCCCATGGTGTGGGCAGACCTGCAGCAGAGCAACGTCAAGACGGTCACCCTCAAGGTCGACGCGAGTTTTCAGGGGACCTACGGTCTGTAGCTGATCAAAGGACGCCTGCCCGATGCTTGGCCTCTGATGACACCCCAGGGCGCAGCATAAACCCAGCCTCATGGAAGTGTCGGTCGAGGGCAAGGGCCTGGTCGAGACCCTTGGTCTTCATGAATTCGATGCTCACACAATCGGTGAGACTAAGCCGGCGACGCCCTTCTCTTTTCAAACGGTCGAGACCGATGGAGTCTCAGCGGCGCCCGATGCCCTGATAGGAAAACCCGAGCTCGTGTACGTGCTCCGGCGTCCAAATATTGCGACCGTCGAAGAGCGCGTTGCCACGCATCTCCTCTTTCATGCGCCGAAAGTCGGGGCGGCGGTAGGCTGGCCACTCCGTCACCAGGCAGAGCGCGTCAGCGCCTTGGGCAGCCTCGTAGTTGTTGTCACAATAGACGACCGTCTCCGAGGGTGGCAGCAGCTCCGAGAAGGTACCCCGCGCCACCGGATCATGCAGGCGCACGGTGCATCCGGCGTCGAGGAGCTTCTTCGCGATGGTCAGCGCTGGCGCCTCACGGACATCGTCGGTCTTGGGCTTGAAAGCCAGCCCCCAGAGCGTCACGACCTTGCCTTGGGCCTTGCCAGCGAAATGCTCGATGACGTAGTCCGCGAGCAGCTCCTTCTGCAGCGCGTTGACGTCCTCCACCGACTCCAAGATCGAGAGCGAGACCCCATGCTCTTTGGCGGTAGAGATGATCGCCTTGACGTCTTTGGGGAAACACGAGCCACCATAACCGACGCCAGGAAAAAGAAAGCGCGGGCCAATGCGCTCGTCCCAGCCCATGCCGAGGCGCACATCCATCACGTCGGCGCCCACGCGGTCACAGAGCTTGGCCATCTCGTTCATGAAGGAGATGCGAGTGGCGAGCATCGCGTTGCAGGCATATTTCGTCACCTCGGCGCTGCGCGCGTCCATCACCTGGATCCGCTCGCGAGTGCGAACAAAGGGCGCGTAGAGGAAGCGCATCAGCTCACGGGCACGCTCATTGTCGGTGCCAATCACCACCCGCGAGGGCTTCATGAAGTCGTTGATGGCGTCGCCTTCTTTGAGGAACTCAGGGTTGGAGACCACGGCAAACTCTTTGCTCGCGTCGCCGTGCTCCTCGAGGATCTGG
>JAFCZD010000370.1 GCA_019314525.1 Deltaproteobacteria bacterium | reverse complement strand
AAGAACTGTGTACCCGCTGACGACGCCGATCTCGCCGGTGGCGATCCCTTCGACCTAGCAGATATCAGCCTCCATGAGGCCCGTTACCTGCGGATCCGAGACAGTGGTCTGCCAAGTCTTGCTGGCGACGGCACCGCAGGCTTCGATCTCGACGCGGTGGTGTTGATCCACTATCGCCGTCTCGACTAGCGGTCCCCGACTTGCGCTAGCGGGGTGGGCGACTATAGTGAGCGCGTGCGTTCCAGACCTTCACTTGCTCTCATCCTAGCTCTCAGCCTCGCCGCACCGCTCTTGGCGGGAGCCGAGGGGAAGCGCTTCTATGGGGTCGCGGCGGGTACCACCTTCGCCAACGATCCTGCAGAGCAAATGGGCGTAGCTCTCTCGACTTCTGTGGCGATGCCTGTGGGTGATGATGGCGCGCAGAGCCTGGTTTGGGCTCGAGGCAAGTTGCTGGCGCTCTTCACAGGGGATAGCTGGGCGGTGGTGCCAAGCCTGATGGGCTCCATCTCGGGTCGATTGGGCCCCATCGAGCTTTCCCTCGAGGGTGGCTTCCATATCTTTGGGCTCACCCACTACGCAGAGCAGACGAATTTTTCGATCTTTGGTGTGGGCGGTGGTGGGGGGCTGATGTTCTGGCCCTCGGAGAGCTGGCGCTTTGGCGTGCGCGGGGAGGTGAGCTGGCTCCCTAGCTCCTTTTCTTCCCCCGTGGACGATCCCGCCGTAGATGCCAGCCATTCCTTTCTCTATATTTCAGTGCTCTTCTCGGTGGAGCTCCTCGCTGATTTTGATTGAGGCCCTGGGCCGTCAACTTATATACAGTTGGCGCCATAGGGTTGCACCAGGCAGCTCTCGAAGCCCAGCGCCCCACAGTCAAAGCGTTCCCAGCGGCCCAGCAGGCAGGCCTCGAGCGCTCTTTCAGCGGCACACCGGTTAAAGTCGTCGTCACACTCATCGTTGCGTGGCACACAGCTTCCCTCGTGGCAGCTGTGGGGGATGGGTAGTGCGCTGCAGTTGACGTGTAGCTCGATCTGGCCGTCGCAGCGCAGCAGGGTGTCGCCCTCGCAGCGTGCGCTCTTGGGCTCACAGGCGGGCGCGTTGGAGGGAGCAACGCAGCGCCCCTCTTCACAGCCTTTTCCCTCGGCCGCGCAGTGCTCGCTCTGCACCTGTCCACCACTGCAGCGCAGTGCCCAGCCCCCTTCACAACGCGCAAAGTCGTCGTCACAGCGACACTCAGCAGCGAAGCTATGGATACCCTCGGAGCAGCTTAGCCCGGAGCGCCCGCAATCCACCCCATAGACACGCTTGTCGAGGAGGTCACAAGAGAAGGCGCGCGCGCCCTCACAGTGCCCTTGATAGCTCTGGTCACAGCTCTCATCGGGTCCGAAGCAGCCTCGCACGCGCTCGCAGTCCCCCTGGGCCTCCAGCACACAGCGGTAAAGTTCGCTGGTGGTTCGTCCCAGGCCGCTCGGTACCTGGACGTTGAAGTAGAAATCGACGCAGACCTCAACGCTGGGGCGTTGCTGCACGCCACACGCTGCGCTGCTCACGCAGGCGCGGGTCAGCGCCTCACGCTCGATGAGTGATGGGTCACTCGAGCAGCTGAAGAACGTGAAAAAGAGAGCCGACAAGAGCAGCGGGTTCAACGTCATCCCGAGCACCTATCATGGGCCACAACGCCGCGCCAGCGCTTCCAGGGCGCGTGCGTGGGGAGCCAGCGCCATGGCCTGCGCCAGATGCCTCCAACCGAGGGAGTGGTGACCTGAGCCACAGCTCCAGGCGGCGAGCCTATAGTGGGCCCACAGGGCGGCGCGCCGCGTCTCGTTGTCATGATGCCCCTCCAGGGCGTTTTGCCAGCTGGTGAGACGTTCCCAGTGACGTCGCGTGTCTGTGGCGGCGGGGGGACCAAAGCGCAAGAGAAGACCGGCAGGTTGCAGCCTACGACGTACATTGGGCGGGACCATTTCATCGGGTTCGAGATAGACAGGCCGCTCCGTCGCCAGCTGGGCGAGGTCAGCGAGTACGAGTCGCCGCGCTTTCTTGGCTCGATAGAGCAAGCCGGCCAGCTCAGGATGGCGCTGGCTCATGCTCTCAACGTAGCCAGGCTGCAGCAGGAAGGTTAGATGGACCACGGTGATATCGGGGCGGAGCCCAGCGCTGGTTTGCAAGGCCCAGGCCTGAAAGATCGATTGATAATACGCCGTGAAGATGACCGATCGAGGAGGTCTGTGGAGCAGGGCACGACCTGTCTCTTCCGCCGCAAAGTGGCGCCGCAGATTGACTTGTCCCCAACTCTGCCAGAGCTGATGCGCAGGTAGAGCAAGGGCAATCAGAGCGACGAGGGCGAAGGCAGGCCGTTGTTTGGCCAACACCTGGGCCAGGACGTAGATTGAGACGCCGATGCCGGGCGCCAAGAGCGCAACGGCCACCGCGAGGTAGCCATGGGCGTCGGGATTGAAGGGGTCAAACCCCACCAAGAGGGGACCTACAAGGTTGAAGAGCACGACCCCTCCGAGCAGGGCGCCAGGGGCACGTGATTCGCGTCGCCGCAGCGCGAAGTAGAAGCCTGCGAGGGCGAGTAACCCGCCGAAGAAGGTCAAGCCAGTGAAGACGGCGAAGACCGCCCCACCCGCACGGTGGGTGAGGCTCTCTTTGCCTGCGCGCTCCACCGACTGCTGAAAGGCGCGCGCCGAGACCACCCAAGCGAAGCGCTCCACCGTGGTGGGGGCACCCCAGTTGACCTGAGGGTGGTTTTGGGCCCTCAGGGGAAGGTGAGCGAAGGGTGCAAGGCCCAACAGGACAAAGCTCAGCAAGATGACCCAGCCGCGCTTGCCGAGGAGCTGTCTTTTTTTAGCGACGATGATCACGAAGACCAGCGCGGGGAGCGCGGCCAACAAAAGCAGCAGGTGGTGGTTGCACAGCCCAAGACCTGCGATGAACGCGGCGCTGAGGATGAACCTGGCATCGCGGCGAGCTCTCCAGCGCAAGACCAGGAGCGCGCAGGCGGCGATCAGGGCCACGTTGAGGGCGTACACTTCAGCTCGGACAGCCTGGAAAAAGACCGTGTAGGAGAGCCCCGCGGTGAGCCCTGCCACCATGGCCGCGAGGGAAGAGAGCCAAGGTCGTGGAGGCCAGCCTTGTTCACCTTTGTGGAGGTCCTTGAGCCACTCTTGGGTCAAGGCGGCGACCAAGCCGCTGCTGAGAGCGGCGAGGAACGCCGAGGCGAGGGTCACGCGAAACGCGATGGTGCCAAAGGGGAGGTAGCAGAAGAGTCGCCCGATGAGCACTGCCAAGGGATGTCCAGGAGGATGGGCAACGCCCAGGCTCCAACTGGCAGCCACCAGCTCGCTGGAGTCCAACCAGAAGAAGCTGGGGTTGGCACAAAACAGATAGGCCACTGCTGTGGCCAAAGCGCAAATGAAAGCGGTCAATGGATCTGGAGTCTAACGCAGGGGCTCTGCCCTTGTCCCGAGATCTCGCAAGAGTGGCTCCGATGAAGGCTTGATCTCCCGGCAAACGACCTTATGTTGTTTGCGATTCACGGTTTCGATTCACGGTTTCGATTCGCGGAGGGCTTCAGCCCGCCCGCCGGCCCGTATTTTGACAGTCACAGTGGTGAGGGCTTCGGCACACCACTGGTAGTTTGGAGAGGCCAAGATGCATGGAAACGGCAATGGAAACGGCAAGGGCACAGATAGGGGGTTTCGAGTCATCGACCACCGGGTGGCGATGATGAGTGATGAAGAGGTTGGCGCTTTGGCGGAGGAAGAGCAGGCCCATGCACCCTCTTATGTTGAGGAGCTAGAGCGGGACCTCGCCGCTCACAAGAAAAAAGTCAAAGAAATCGAGGGTAATGCTCAACAACAGCTGCAAGATGCCATCGGGGAAGTCAAAAAGCGTCTTGAGCGTGAGGTGCAGCAGCAGGTCCGCGCCCTGCGTGCACAAATGGCCAACCCCATGCTGGAAGTTTTCGATGTCCTCGAGCGCTCGTTGCAGATGGCACGGAGCGCGCCCCAGGGCGCTGAGGGAATGCTCGATGGGATGCAGCGGGTTCACCAGTTGATGATGGGCAAGCTCGGGGAATTGGGCTTCGAACGGATCGAGACCGCTGGACAGAGCTTCGATCCAGCACGGCATGAGGCCATTGGTCTCACACCCACCGAGGATGCCGAGGAGGACCAGAAGGTTGCCGCGGAGGTCAGCCCCGGCTTCATCCTCGATGGTCAAGTGATGCGCGCCCCCAAGGTCATGGTGTATCGTTTGCAGTGATGAGATCTTTTTTGCGTGGAATGCTGTTGACGGCGCTGCTCGCGGCGCTGCTATCCCCTCAGAGCGCGTCAGCGGCCGGCAAGAACCTCTTCTTGCCCCGTTTGGTGGCGTCGAGCTTCGTGCGTGCGTTGCTCGTTGGGCGTGTCAAGACTGCAGCGCCCCTTTGCGCCCCGCGGGTGAACTTCGATGGGAAATGGGTGGAGGGGGAAAAGCCGTTGCGAGAGGCACTGCAGCGCCTTGTCGCGCGAGCCCGTCGCTCGCGTCTACGTCTGCGCTCGGTCCAGGTGCTTACCCATGCTGAGATGGTCCGACGCTACGGTCCTCCCCCCCCTCGGCTCGCCAAGGTGGTGAAAAGAAAAGATGTCTTTGCTCTGGCGCGCTTTGACCGTATGGGGCTAGTCATGGGTTTGCAGCGCCAAGGTCGGCTCTATCGCATCAAGTTCCTGTCTGATTGATCAACGGCTCTCATCATTTCATGCTCTTCCCACGCTTTATGCTCGTGCTAAGATGCTGCACCGCGGGTGGTCACCATGGACCGCGGCAAGGAAAATGCATGGCTCTAAAAGCTGAGCGGGGGCAGCGGCGATGACGACCGCAGAAAGGTTGATCGGGCAATCTCTAGCAGGGGTTTATCTGCTGGAGGAGCTGATCGCGAGCGGCTCGACGTCCATGGTCTTTCGAGCCACCAATCGGCGCCTCGATCAGCCCGTGGCCGTAAAGGTTCTGTATGGCTCGTTCACCACGAATGCCTCACTCATGTCTCGTTTTGAGGTCGAGGCTCGGGTTCAGGCCCAGCTCAATCACCCGCATATTGTCCGTGTGTTCGATTTCATCTCCGATGGTGGCACCTACGCGATGGTGATGGAGTTGGTGGAGGGCATGGTCCTCGACCAGCTGCTCTACGATGTGGCAGGTCCACTGCCACCCGCGCGCATCAAGAAGCTCGTGATGCCCGTGCTCGACGCGCTCTCTTACGCTCACTCCAAGGGGATCGTTCATCGAGATGTGAAGCCCTCCAACATCATCATCACCGAGGTGGATGGACGCGACTTCCCCAAGGTGATGGATTTCGGTATCGCCAAAGTGCTGGCAGAGGGGCCCTCCAACACCGCCCCAGGGGCGATGCTTGGGACGCTGCTCTTCATGTCTCCAGAGCAGTGTAAGGCGCTCAAGACGGTAGACAGTCGGGCCGATATCTATTCATTGGGTGTGACCCTCTATCAGATGACCACTGGGATGGTGCCCTTCTACGCTGAGAGCGCTTTCGAGATCATGCTCGCTCATGTGCAGACGCCACCCACACCGCCTTGTGAGCTTGTCCCTTCCCTCGACCCTAAGATGGAGGCGCTGATCCTCAAGGCGTTGAGTAAGGACGCTGAAGATCGCTATCAGACCGTTGAAGAGTTGAGAGAAGCGCTGAAGGCGATCGATCTTGATGCGCCTTCAACACCTGGGGGCTCGAAAAATGCGTCGTCCAAAGAAAGAGAGCCTTTAAAAAAGAAGTCACCCAAGCCGGAGGCGCTGCCAGAGGTTCGGGTGTTGCCCCCCCCCACAGGAAATTTCGGCGCTGATGAGCCTCTGCTGGAGCGAAAACACGAGGAGGCTCCACCTCTGGACTCCGCGACCTTTTCCGCGCCAGCCATTCCACCTCGCTACAGCGGAAAGCAACACAAACCTGTGAG
>JAFCZD010000369.1 GCA_019314525.1 Deltaproteobacteria bacterium | reverse complement strand
CGATCGAACCTGTGGGACAAAAGACGCCCAACAACTGGGGTCTCTACGACATCGCAGGCAACGTTTGGGAGTGGTGCCACGATTGGTATGGGGCTTTGAGCAGCAGCGACGCCACAGACCCCTGGGGTCCCGCTTCCGGGACCGAAAAGGTCGTCCGCGGCGGGTCCTTCGAGCGCTACCCTGGCCGCAGCCGCGCAGCGTTTCGGGCGATGGACCCACCGAATTTGCCTGGTGCCACCTCTGGCGTGCGCTGCGTGCGCAGCTTGAACCCGTAGTTGTTCTGACCCATCAGAGGTGCCATCCAACGTCACGCACCAGGTGCAGGATGTTCCCCGCCTACGCCTTGACCGATCTCCTGAGCACGCCGCGATAGAGCACGAACCCGAGCACGTAGATTCCGCCGGCGACGACGAACACGCCGCGGAAACCGATCTGCATGCCCAAAAAGATGCAGAGCAGCGGCCCGAGAACGGTCATGAACGAGTTCGTTGCCCAGGCCCAGGGCACCCACTCGGGGTGCTCTTTGCCCAGGATCGCGAGACCAACGGGAAAGGGCGTGCCCATGGCCAGCCCCAAAGGCGCGATGATCAACACGGAGAGGACCACACGTGGCACAAAGCTCATGCCCAAGAGCGTCGGCATCAGGGCATCGAAGGCCAAGCCGACGCCGATGGCGAGGGCTGCGATAACCCCGCCCAAGACGAGGAAGCGTTGCTCCAAGAGCCCTTGTTTTCGCCGGGCGAGCAAGCTGCCGATGCCCGAGAAGAGCAGGATCGAAAAGAGCGTCAGCGAGAGCGAGCGTGCTGGCCCCCCCAGCACCACCATCAGCTTCTGGATCAAGGCGATCTCGACGAAGATGAACCCAATGCCAAGAGCGCTGAAGTAGGCCATGGTCGCCCAGCGGCCAGGTTGGTGCAGCAGCTTCACTTTGCGCATGGGCAAGAGGATCCCCAGCAGCGCCAAGAGAAGGATCTGCGCCAAGCTCACCACGAGCGTCACCAAGCCAAGGGGGATATCTGTGGTGACATAGCCTCCCGTGCTCTTTTGCTGCTCGAAGATGTTCTTGAGCTTGTAGAAGTTGAAGAAGAAGGGCGCGTCATCCGTGGTGGGGCGCACCTGGTAGGTGTAGTCAGCAAACAATTGCTCTCGCTGCGCAGCACCGGCCCGAATGAACGTATCGAACTCTGTCTTGCCTGGCTTGGTTGGATCGAAGATCACCGAAAAACCGCGCTGCTCAGCCCAACGCCGCAGCGCCCCCATCTTTGCTGGCGTGAACGCTTCACGGGAGAGCAGCGTATCAGCCCATGATCGTCCGCGGATAATCGCGATATGATCGGCGGGCCTCTTCACGCCCCGGCGCGTGAGCATCTCCACCATGGTCACCGCGAGGCGCAAGGTCTCGCGTGGGGGCTCGAAGATCCATCGTGAAAACGAGACCACACCACGCTTTGAGAGCTTGCCCCACATCTGGTCGATGGCCTCCACTGTGTAGAGGTAGTTCTCGGCGAGGGCATAAGCGCCGCTAGACAGCGCGGTGAAGGTGTCGACACCGCTGAGCTGGATCAGGTCGAATTGTTGGTCCGTGCGCGAGAGGAAATGCCGCCCCTCGCTGTTGATCAGGTTCACGTCCTTGCGGTTGTAGATGTTCCCTGTGAGGGCCGCACCATCCTTCTGGATCGCCTCCAGCATCAAGGGGTTGAGCTCAGCGCCCGTCACATGCTTCGCCTTGTGGTAGAGCGCCACCAACACATCGTGCCCACCGCCCACACCGATCACCAGCACACGGGGATGCTTGACCAACGAATAGGCTGCCGCCTGCAAATAACCGCCGAGAAAGGGCAGCCGGGAGAGGTCTTCGTCCTTCTTGATGCGCAGGATCCCCGTGGGGGCCGCGCCATCTTGAAAGACCATGCGCTGGCTCCAGAGCGTGAACGGAAATTTCGGGCTCAAGTCCCCCCCATAACCAGCCAGGGGGAGCTTCATCGTCTTGGTGACATCCACCCGCGCCACCACATTCCAGCGGCTGGTCTTGAGGACGTCATCGGCCTTGGCGGGGTTAACGAAGTTGTAGAGCTCCTTCGAGGGCGGCACGTGCACCATATAGGGCTTCCACCACAAAAGCCCAACCAAGCCTACGAGCATCAAGCCCGTGGTGGACCAATGCAGGCTCTTGGAGCCAGAGTCGCCCGCCCCATAGGCGAGGACCAAGGCCACCACAGCGCCGATGAGAGCCACCAGAAAGATGGTCGCTACCGCGCCAAGGGAGCTGATCAAGAAGACCGCAGAGAGCGCGCCGAGGCTCGCGCCAACCAAATCTGCGAAGTAGATGCGATGAATATCCCGCTGAAAATGCGTGATGATCGACGCCAGGCCCAGGCCTGCGAAAAAGAAGGGAACCGCCACCAACACGTCAAAGATGAAGAGGCTGAAGATCTGTGTCGGGTCCTTGGCGAGGAGCAGAGGCGCCGAGTGGATGCGCGTCACCATGATCAGCGAGAACGCCGTGGACACCGCATAGAGCAGCAACACCCCACTCAACCAGCGCAGCGAGAGGGGCTCGTCGCGCTTGGATCTCTTGAGCGTGAGATAGGACCCTGCCGCCCCAAAGCCCAGCAGCGAGATGCTGATGATCATGTGCGTGAAGTGATGCCAGGTCAGCACCGAGAAAACCCGTGTGAGGCTGACTTCAAGCAACAGAATGGAAAAGGAGAGCAGAAACGTGCAAACGTAAATTAGCATTTGTAATGAAGCTCACTTGTCTGAGGGGCAAGCGAAAGATTTCCGCTTATTACACCACAAGCCCCGAAGCGTCCACGGTCTTTGATCCCAACGGGTTCCAACGCCCCTCCTACCTGCCGGGTGGCCGGACGGCCGTTGATGAGCTAGGTTTTGGTCGTCATGTCGGGCATCACCAACGCTTTTCGCATCGCCTTCGAGAGTTTCGGCTACCGCCTCAAGAAGCGGGAGGCCAATAACTTCTTGGTCGCCGCGTCGATGCTCGTCGCCTTCAATATGCCTTGGGCTGACGCAGCCCTCCGTGTGGCCTTCGCCCTGCTGCTCAACATGACCATCTACCTGATCAACGACGTCTGTGACGTCGAGGTCGATCAGGCTTCACCTGGCAAGGACCAAGGGCGGGTCGCCTTCAGGGCCAAGCACCCTGGCGCCGCCTGGGCAGCTTTGAGCACCGAGAGCGCGCTGCTGGCTGGTTTGGCCCTGTGGCACACCCTCCTCTTCGAGAGCTGGCTGCTACCCGCAGCGTGGGTGATCAACATCATCTTGATCTTCGCTTACTCGCGCTGGCTCAAGCGCGTGCCCGTGCTCGACGTGGTGCTGATGGCGGCTGCTGGCGCTTCCACCACCATGGTTGGGGTCCCCCACCGCCCCTTGGGTTATAAGCTCCTTGGCCTCTTCGCCCTGCTCTGCGCGGCCTACCAGGTGATCCAGGTGGTGCGCGACCTGCTCGAGGACCAGAAAAACAACGTCCGCACCACCGCCGTCTTGCTCGGCGAGGGAGGTTCTCGCCTCTTCTTCTCGGCCATCGTGCTCTCGGCGGCCGTGTATGGCGTGCTCTCCATCGGTAGCCTGGTCCCCCTCGCCCTCGCGCTGGGCGTCTTCTTCCCGCTCAACGTCAAACACGCTGGGCGCAGCTGGGATCTCGCCCGCGCGCTCTTTGGCTTCGTCTGGCTCGGCCTCTTGGCCCAGATCTTCCTCAACCACCTGCAATGACCGACGACGCTCACCCAGGCCGGGCGACGCGCACGCACCGCGTCGTGTTTGCAGCGCTGCTGCTGGCCCACCTTGCCCTTGTGGGCTACTCCGTCGCGCCCAACGCGGTCTTCTCGGGGCGGCCCATCGCTGGCTTCGACTACCAAACGCATTACGCACAGACTCAGACCTTGGTGCAGGGCCTCGAGCGCTTCGGGAAGTTTTGGGTCTATGACCCCCATGTGCTCGCTGGGGCCCCCGTAGGGCTGATCTTCGACCTCGACAACAAGAGCCACTTCCTCTTCACCTACGCTCTGACACGGCTCGGCGTCCCCCAAAGTGTCGCTTTTAACCTCTTTGGAGCCCTCACGCTGCTCTTCGCGCCGCTCTTCATGCTATTCGCAGCCCGAGCGTCGAAGTTCTCCCCACCGGCCCAACTCTTTTCCCTGGCGATAGCCATGGGCGTCTGGCACTTCGACGGCACGGCGCGCTTTTTCTGGTCGGGGGGCATGATCTCCTTCGCCCTCGTCTCCTCGTTGGCGCCGCTGATCTTGGTGCTCTTCCACCGCATGGTGGTGGAGCGAGAGCACAGGCGCTTGTGGGCGTTGCTCTTTCTGCTGCCCTTCACGCTGCACACCCACGTATGGACTTTCGCCATCCTCGTGGTGCCCATGGCGGGCCTCTACCTCCGCGAGGCCAAAACTCTCGACCGCGGCCTCCAGCTGCGCGTTTGGGCTTTGGTGCTCTTTTCGCTGCTGGCAAACCTCCACTGGTTGATCCCCGCCCTCGCGCATATCAACCTGCTCTCGCCCTCGGCGACTGTGGGGCAACTCTCCCCGCTGCACCTCTTCAGCGAGTACCTCGAGCTGCCCAGCGATTTCACGGCCACAGGCTTCTTCGTGCCCCACACGCTTTTTCGTAGCGCCGCGTTCTTGGCGGCCGTGCTCACCCTTTGGCGCTGGCGACAGCAACGAGATGCCCGCACCCTGACAGCCGCCCTGGCGTTGCTCTGGCTCTTTTTTCTCACCTACTTCGCCGGCCTTTTGCCTGGCCTAAAACAAACAGAGCCCTTTCGCTTCGGAGTCACCCTAGCGCTCTTCGCCAGCCTCTGGGCTGGCCCGTGGTTGGCAGAAGCCTTGAGCTGGCAAGCTCTCCGTGCGCTCTCTGCGCCGACGCGCGGTGTCTTGCTGCTGCTGGTGTTGCTCGTGCTGCCGCGTATGCTGCAGACCGCGCTCTATTTCATGCCCAACCTCGCACCCCGTGGCACGGTGCCCCCGATCATGGCCCCACCCCCCAGCGAGAAAAACGCCCCCACACCTCCCATCACCATCCCTATCTCGCATCAGCTCACAGCGGACATTTGGCGGCTCAAGCCGGTAGACGACGTGACCATGGCCCTGGCGGGATATGTGCGCTTGGCCTGCGTTGATGAGGGCCGCGTGCTGGTGCAGAGCTGGTCTATGGGCGAGGTCCTGCACTGGGCCAGCGGCAAGCCGGTGATCGGCGGCTTCCCCCATCGCCGACTGATCCACGAAGACGCCAACGTCTTTCGCACGCCCACGGATAAACGCTACTGGGGACGCGCCTTCGCCGACTACCTCGTACGCTATAACGTGCGCTACTTGGTGGTCAGCGATCCCCTGCCCGCTCTCGAGCTACGCATCGACTTGCTGGAGCATAAGACGAGCATCGGGCCGCACCGTGTCTACCGCGTGCGCCACCTCGGCAACTACTTCGCCAGCGGGAGCGGGAAGGTCAAAGCCACCCTCAATCGCATCGAGGTCAAAGACGCAAAACCCGCGCGGGGCACCCAGGGGCTGGTCTTACGCTTCCACCATATGCGCACGTTGACCTGCAAACCCAACTGCAGCGTCGAGCGCTACGATGTGCCTGGCGACCGCGCAGGCTTCATCGCTGTGAGGGGCCAGCCACGGCTGCCTGCTGAGTTTGTGATTGAGAATGGGTATTGATTTGGGTCGCAGCGCTTCCCGCCGACATCGATCGTCGCCGCTCTCTCGGCAGTGATCCCCAGCAAGGGTGGGGATCGCCCGCTGGAGGGTGGGGATGAGATGCTCTGATGTGGCGACTGCCAGGCCAGACCGCCGCCGAAGTTGGCTGTCGGCCCTAATCCCCCCAGTCCGGGGCCGCCTTCCCCACCTCCTGTGCTCATAGCCGCCGGATTTCCAGCATTTTCCCCAACACGATCGCTGGCTCGTTCGTTGCAGTTGCAGACGTCTGCT
>JAFCZD010000368.1 GCA_019314525.1 Deltaproteobacteria bacterium | reverse complement strand
GTGTTGCAGCCAAGGCCGCGATGGCAGCACCATCGATCCAACTCAGTCATGCGCTACAACGCGGGCAGTAGGCAGGAGCCAGCCGGTCTTTCATCATCAGTGGGTGGTGATGTGCCACAAGGTCATCTCAACCCCAGCAGGTCTTCGCCGGCCACCACCCAGATACCATCCACGCGTTCAGGGGTCTGTGGCACGAAGAGGGTGTGGACGATGTCATGCTCAGCGTAGCGCGCACCTAGCTCTGGTGGAGCTTTGCGCTCCAAAGACCTCAAGGCCGCGGCAAGATGACGCCGTGAGCGCCTGTCGTACCATTTCGCCTCACCGAGCAGCAGCCGGTTGCCATCTACCGATTCAGCAACGATGTCCCACTCCCCCTGGTTCGAGGTCGACCCAGCGCTGCACTAGGCTCGGGAGTTCAGGCGTGGCCATGGATAGATAGGGGAATTCATCGAGAACGATGGAGGCTGCCGTCGCGCGAACTCTCTCAGCAAGGCGTTCCAAGTCAGGATAGGTGACGTCCGCGAAGCCAGGCAGCTGCTGGCCGATAGGGATTATGGACGAAAACATAATGCTTTGATTTATAATCTTGTGCTCACGAATCGTGTGGCAATCACCTCGGTCCTACGATGCGTAGGCATATTCAGCGCGTTGCATTTGACGTCGATCTCCAGCGACAGACTTTCTCCAACAACTCGGACGCGATCCTTATCCATCTGCCCCGTAGATCGTAACATCCAAGCCCGATTTGGCGCTGAGGAGTGTGCCCGCCTTCAGGCCCGCTGAATCTCCCCGAGCACGATCACATCTCCAGAGTCGAAGCCAACCACGAAGGAGCGGCTCTCTCGCGTTCCCAGCATGTGGCATGAAGCGAGACTAATCACTGAAACGTCATCTTTTCAATAATCGCTTTTGTTGCGTGTCCATGCGCCATTCTGGGCTGGTGGCCGCGGCGTCAACGAAGCCCCAAACGAATCGGCATCAGAAGACCCGACGCGAGTTTGGCGCCAACATGCCATCCAGCCACTACAATTGATTGTGCACCCCGCCCATGCCTTCCCGTGCCGTGTTTGTGGCGATTCTCCCAAGAATGGGCGATAAACAACGGAGCCTTCGCGTAACTTCGGGAACGGCTCGACCTCCCACTTTTTGCTGCTGCAACGGAATTTTCAATGACGGATCGAAATGCTCTGGTATCCGCTGCTCTTCGCCATATACGCGATGCAGAGCATCTGCTGAGCTGCCCGTCAGGATCTTCAGAGGACCAGGCGTATCATCTCGCAGGGTTTGCCCCGGAGTGCGCCCGCAAGGCCTGTCTCGCGCAAGACTGGTTGAATCGCGTATTGGGCCACGACCTCAAGTCCACATCCGACGATGTGCTAAATGTTGCGCTATCATTAGATATCCAGGCCCATCGCTACGGGCTGCAGGGCTTGGCCCAGAGGTTTCCCGAACTATCCGGCTGGAGCCCGCAGGCCCGATACAGAAAGACGGGCACCACCCCCAGCAATCTGGCTTCAAGGGTGGTGTCCCAAGCCCGCCAGGTCACAGATGAGCTGATCACGGAGCTCTGGCTCAATGGCTGCGTCTCCGAGGAGGTGCTGGGACAATGACAACCTTTGATCGAGCTCTGCCTACGTTATTGAATCTGTGTGAGTCCCACGATCTATTCCGCCAGGCCGAGACGATCTGCGTGATTCGTGACCTCCAAGGCAGGATCCGACTGGTCTGCAAACCCACCGCGCGATTCGATGATGATCAGGTCGCTGATTTGCAGAAGCAGATCGCCGCGAAGCTGGGGGGCTATTTCGTGGGCCCTATCCTGCGTACCGACGGTGCCAGAGAAGAGAGTCGTCTCGCCACGTCCGTTCTGCAAAAAGCGAACGGTTGGCCCACAACATGGCCGGACTCCTACGAGGATGAATTGGGAGGATCCCAAGCGATTCACGCCACCAAGTGGAGATGTCTGCAGCGCGTTCTATCCAAGCAGAGCTGGCTGCAAGCAAGCGCCGGTGGAGCCCCTTGGCCGCTGAATCCGAAAACACCCTCCATCGTCGCATTCTACTCCTTCAAGGGCGGTGTGGGTCGCACCACATTGCTCGGTATTATGGCCTGGCAGCTCGCTCGGTTGCGCAAGCAGGTGGTGGTGGTGGACCTGGACTTGGAAGCACCGGGGGTCGGGTCTCTGCTTGGCGTCTCAACCGAGCGTGGGGTGCTGGACCTCATGGTGGACCATGTGGTGAGCGGCACCGTCGAATTGACGGGATGCTACCAAGAAGCCGTCGCCATTCCAGAGGCGGACGCCGCGAACATTCGGGTGTTCCCCGCCGGGACCATGAATTGGTCCTACCTCGAAAAGCTAGCCAGGCTGGATTTTTCCGCCACCCATAACCCCGAGAACTCCGACAGCCCCGCTGCCGCGGCCCTGAAGGCGCTGCTGCAGGCCATTAAGAGCAAATGGCCGGACACGGATTATATCCTCATCGACTCTCGGGCGGGTCTGCACGATCTGGGAGGTCTATCGCTCCACGGCCTGGCCCACGTGGATGTCCTGCTAAGTCGCTGCAGCACAACGGATCTCGCCGGTCTTGAGTTGACCCTCGCCGCCCTCGCCCGCCGCCGCAAAGATGACCCCTCCGTGATGGTGCATAGCATGGCACCCCTGGCTCAGGATGACCCAAACGATCAGGAGCGAACGCGTTTTCGAAACCAGGTCTATGACCTCTTCCGCAACACGGTTTATGCCTCATCGGACGCCGAGGTGGACACATTCATAGATGGGGTCCCTGCGGAGACGGACAACCAGGCCCCCCACTACCCATGGGTTACCATCCGGCATCCGATCTTGGAACGGCTGGACACCCTCAGTGGTGCACAAGAGAGCGTGGTCTTCTCAGAGGAACACAACGCGATCCAGCGGCGATTGGCAGAGCTATGCGAAGAAGAACCAGAACCCGATGAGAAAAGCGGTGAATCCGATGGCTAAGGGCTCTCTGCCCGGTGAAGAGCGTCACGATCTTTTGCGGGACCTCTCCGGGCTTGCCTCAGACGCGGATCTCGATGGAGCGTCACCCCTATCTACCTTTCTGCCCTTGGCGCGCCATCGGCGCGCGCTGGACGCCGAGAACCTATTGATTCGTGGCGGACGAGGTGTGGGCAAGACCGCGCTTTTTCGATTCATCAACGAAGCCTCCAAACATGAAGGATTGGTATCGCGCCTCTTCCCAGGCTTGGATCTTGAGAGCGTAACGTGGGTTGAGGGCTTCGGACAGAGCACCCAGCATCCGGATAAGACGGTTCTCGACCAGTTTGCCGACGAGAGCCAAGACGACGGCTTGCGCATGTTTTGGATGGCTCACCTGGTATGCCGGCTTTTTAAGGAAGGTGTCTACACCGTGGCGCCGCCCGAGCCCCTGTGGACCCGATGGCGGGAGGGTCGCTCCGATCCCGCAGCGTGGACCAACGCCGCACGTGGGTCTCTGGCCAAACTCAGCCAGTGGCTCGACGGGATGGATGAGCACCTCCGGCATTCTGACCGTAGGGTTTTTGTCAGCTACGACTACCTCGACCAATTGGGGCTCTTGTCCAGCAGAATTCGCAACCGATTCACGGCATCTCTGTTGGCATTGTGGATGTCGCTGGTGGGCCGCTATCGCAATCTGCGACCGAAGATATTCATCCGGGAAGATCTCTTCCAGGCGGGTCAAGAAGCCTTTCCCGACGCGAGCAAGCTCCACTCACGTTCGATGTCTCTCGATTGGACGGTGGAGGCCTTGTACCGCATGGTGCTGCGGCATATGGCCGCACGCTCGGAAGCCATGCGCCAGTGGATAGGGGCCACCTCCCGTAGAATTCCGCTAACCCAGGATGACCCGTTGGGGTGGCTACCACCAGAGCATCTGCCCGAAAGCGGACTTCCCTCTCAGAAGTCTTTCATCGACCATTTGGTGCAGGAGAAGATGGGCAAGGGAGTTAAGAAGGGCTACACCTATCGCTGGATCCCCAATCGACTGCAGGACGCCCATGTCAGCATCGCGCCGCGATCACTGCTGACCCTCTTGGCCCGAGCGGCCGAAAATGCCTTACAGAATCCCATGGCACGGTACCACCGGCTTATTACACCCAACGAGCTCGTGGATGCCCTGGCCCATACATCCAAAGCGAGGGTCACCGAACTGAAAGAAGAGCATCCGGTGGTGGCGCGACTGGAAAACCTCAGGGGGCTCGCCGTGATGTTGGACCCAAAGGTGGTGATCAAGAAGCTGTCACAGCCCGTGACCAGCGGTGCCAATCACAAGATCGACGGATTCGATGACGATGGCAGGCGCGTACTCACGCAACTGGTCCAGCTCGGGGTCCTCGGCAAGCGCTCCGATGGGCGCATCGATGTGCCTGATATCTACCGTTATGGCTTCGACATCAGACGCAAGGGCGGCGTGGCCCGGCCGGTCTAAGCGGGGAGGAGCGCGTTGCTCTCAAGCGCTTGTTACGCCGAGTGAGGACGAACCGCCACATATGAGCCCACCCGAGAACGCAGTGGTCTTCTCGTTCGATGAGAAGCCACAGATCCAAGCACTTGAGCGGGCTCAACCCATATTGCCGATGGATCTTGGAATGCCGGAGCGCCAGACGGGCAACTACATACGGCATGGCACGCTCGACCTATTTGCTGCTCTGAACACCGCTACGGGAGAGGTCATCGCCAAGACCAAACACCGGCATCGAGCGAAAGATTTTGTTGATTTTCTCAAACAGATGGACGACGCGGTCGACGAGGGCCTCGAAGTACATCTAATCCTCGACAACCTCTCAGCTCACAAGGCCCCGGCGGTCAAGAGGTGGCTGGTTCGCCATTCGCGCTTCCAATTGCACTTCACGCCCACCTACTCATCCTGGTTAAACCTCGTGGAGCGTTTCTTCGCCCTACTTACAAACGAGGCGCTCACCAGAGGCTCTCACACAAGTATTCCTCAGCTTCGTAGCGCTATCTACGAGTACGTCGAGGTTCACAATGACGAAGGCAAACCCTTTATTTGGACTAAATCCGCGGACGAGATTCTCGCAAAGATTCAAGACTTCGGAAACCGTACCCTCCGCCTCCACGCCGACGGTACTTCTGCCACTAATCAACGATCCATGTGACTAGTGCCCCGTATCAGTGATTACTGGTGTAAATCAAAGAGGCCAACGGAAGCCTTCAAGAATGGAAATGGTAGAAGACGAGCGGGGCACTCGCGGCGCGTAGGGCCGCAAGAAGAAACAAAAGTCCCTGGATAGACTGGTGCAAAGCGAGTGGCGGTGACCGCCCTCACCGAACAGGGGTGGGCGCCGCCACTTATGCCAGTCAAATCTGCCCCAGGTGACTAGAGGCTTACGGCGCAAGTCGTGAACCAAAAGAAAGAAACGAATGACGTCTGGGGCCCACGTCACCTCCTCCTCACCCTCCCACCCTCCCACGGCCCCCAAGAGGACACCCGCACCATCTTGGCGTAAGATACTCTTATTAGAGAAAGAGGAGCTCCACCCATGGCCAAGCGCTTGCTTTGGACCCCTTGCGCCCTATTGCTCACTGTTCTGCTCAGCGGTTGCCCCACGGAGGATGCGCTGCCTGATGGCGGCGGCCTCGGCCATGAGGGCGATCCTTGTGAGAAGACCGAACAGTGTCGCCCAGAATATGTCTGTGCCAGCAACAGCACCTGCCTGCCGCGTGGGGAGCTCGGGACGGCGCTCTTGGGAGACGGCTGTGGCACGAGCACCGACTGCGTCGCCGAGCTTATTTGTTCGAGCACGCGCGTTTGCGGCAAGCCTGGCACGGGGACGGATGGGACTCCCTGCGTCGGGGACGAGAGCTGTCAGCTGGGCTTGATCTGCTCTTCGGCGTTGGCATGCGCCGAGCCAGGAAGCGTCGGCGCTCGGCAGCAGGGTGAAGATTGCGACGAGCCGAGCGCGTGCGCC
>JAFCZD010000066.1 GCA_019314525.1 Deltaproteobacteria bacterium | reverse complement strand
GGCCCGCCCCAGGCGCGCCGACGTAGCCAGCGCGGCGGGGAGTGGACCCAGATCAGGTCTCCAGGGTGTAGCACGCCTCTGGCGGACTCGATCTTTCGGCTATTTTTTGGGTTGGTGGCAGAGTAGGGAGCTGCCCACTCCATCAAGTCCAAGGGGATCTCGATTTTTCGTTTGCCGATGCGAGCGCGGACACGGCGCGAGCTGACTTTGTTCACAAGGGCCAAATAGCGATAGCCGGGCCGAAAACGCTTGATAGGGCCATAGAGCGTGGCGAGTCGGTCGAGGATGCGGGTTCGTTGTAGGGCAGTGTCCCCATGCCCCACCGGCCCCCGCCAGCCGCGGCGCTTGTCGAGGGCCTCCACGGCGTTGAGCGCGTGGCGGCGCGCCATCTTGTTCAGAGTTGGGGCCACCGTGGTTGATACCTGCCAGCCGGCGGTGGAGACCTTTTCTTTCCCGTATCGACGCATCAGCAGTCGACGCACGTGTTCGGTGAAGTGGGGAGCGATCCATGCGAGGGCGTCCTGATGAGGGGGACGCGCCAACTTCAGCGGATCTGCCTTGGCTTGCTTCAGCTGCGTGGCGTCGATATAGCCGGCCTGGTGCATCGCGCCTAGCACGGTGTTGCGCCGGCGTTTGGCTCGTGGGTGGTTACGGCGCGGAGAATAGCGCGAGGGTGCGCGGACAAGCCCAGCCAACATGGCCATCTCTGAGGTGCGTAATTCTTTGAGTTCTTTGCCGAAATATTCGCGAGCGGCGGCTTTGACGCCATAGGCGTTGTTACCAAAGAAGATGTGGTTGAGATAAAACTCGAGGATCTCCTCCTTGCTGTGGCGGGCCTCGATGCGCCGCGCCAACACCAGCTCGTTGAGCTTGCGCTCAATGGTGCGCTCGGGAGAGAGGTGTGCTTTGGCTACCTGTTGGGTGATGGTGCTCCCACCCTGCTTGACGCCGCCAGCTTTGAGGTTGGCCCACGCGGCCCGTAGGATGCCACGGAAGTCGACGCCACCGTGGGAGAAGAAGCTGCGGTCCTCCGCTGCCATGAAGGCTTTGATGAGCATGGGTGGGACATCACGCACATCGACGAGGTAGCGGTGCTCCTTGAAGATCGTCGCCAGGGGCCGCCCGTCGAGGGCGTAGACCTTGGTCTCGAGGGCGGCGCGAGCGGGGTAATCGCGTAGGTTGGGTGCCTGAGGCGCTTTGGCCGCGATGTGCATGTACAGCAGCGGTAGAGCGCCCAGGAGCAAGAGCAGCGCGCTGATCCCACCAAAGAGATAGAGCTTCAGGAGCCAGTAGAGGAAGCCACCATCCGCAGGATTGGTGACCTCGACACGTGGGCGCTGATTCCCTTCTTTTGGCATGCGGGGCGGATTGTAGGGGGGATTCGTCGTGTGTGGCAATGGGGGGCGCAAAGTAGCTGGGAGCCGGAGGCCGCCCTTGACAGCGTCTTTCAGCTTCATATGCTCGCCCCATGACGCGTTGTCTTCTTCTCAGCGGGGCTGCCCTTGTGGCGACCATTCTCTTTGTGTCAGCCCCTGTGGCCGCACCCAAGGTGGCGCCGCGGGCGGCGACGCTCTATTTGCGAGGGGGAGGAGAGGCCATCAAGGCCGTGGAGGCGGTGCTGCGTGAAGCGCTGGGGGCTCGCGCAGGTGTCACCTTTCGCCGCCTAGAGACCTTGATGGAGCCCTCCACGTCCAAGACGACAGCAGCAAAGAAGGCATTGCTGCGAGTCTCGGCCGCTGAGGAGTCGCTCACCAAGCGCACTGCAAAAGAGGCCCTCGTCGAGCTGCTGGACTCAGTGTCAGAGCTGGAGAGGCATTTTGACGTGGTGGGGGCGGGGGTTCAGTTTCGCGCAGGCTATGTCCAGGCCCTCGGTACGTTGTCCAAGGCGTATTTTTTGATGGGGAAACGAGAGGATGCACGCAGAGTCTTGAGCTGGGCTGTGAGCATGGACTCTGAATTCAGTCATGATGCTGGGCGCTTTCCCAAGAAGATGAAGGGTCTCTTCGAAACAGCTCACTTTCTAGCGCAAGAGCTTGGCGCCAAGAAGGCAGAGATCCGCGCTGATCCTGAAGACGCTGAAATCTGGATCGACGGCCACCCCAAGGGGCGTTCGCCTTTGCTCGTAGATCTCCCGCGTGGCCGACATCTGGTCGCCCTCCGTCGCCTTGGCTACACATCCAAGACCGTCTCCTTAGAGCTGGACAGCGACGACGAAGTACAGCGGATGAGAGTCAAGCTCACACCCTTGGAGGGGCAGCCCTTGGTGAGGCTCGACAGGGCTCTAGAAGAGGCGCGGTTGGGCCGGGCGCAGGCCGCGCAGCAACGCGCTCTCGAGCTCTTGGGGGTGCAGTTGATCGTTTTTGGACAGGTTGTAGCGACCAAGGCTGGCAGTTTCCTCGAACTCTATGCTGTGGGACAAGAGCGTGGCGCGGGTCGTGCTCGCGGGCGCCTCGCTAGCCCTGCGGCTGCGGAGAGCGTCTTGGCTGCGCTCTTCGCGGTTCCGAAGTCGGGGGAAGAGCTGCCCCCGTCGGGTCCAGGGTTCTTCGCCCGAATGACCCGTTCTCGATATTTTTGGCCTGTTGTCATTGGCGTAGCTGGGGCCGCGGCGGTGGCGACTGTCGTGGTGGCGACTTCAGAGAGCACGGACTCTCGCCGCCGTCTGGTGCCAATTCTTCCCCTTTTGGGTTTCTAGCGTGAGGGAGTAGCGATGAAGAGTAAAGTAATGGCGGGGATGCTCGTTTTCTGTGCCACCTTGGCCGTCGCTTGTGGCGGCGATGAGGATGCCCTAGGCATCAACAATGTGACGCCCAAGGGCTCCGTGGGCGGGGTGATCATCGATCTGAGCACGGGCGAGCCCATCTCCGGGGTGACGGTCTCTGTGGTGGCAGGCGCCTTGACGTTGCCACCCCAGGATTCTCCAGTGGTCACCGATGCGAGGGGAATGTTCAGCGTCTCCGACGTGCCCGCGGGGCAGGTTATCGTCGTGCTCGAGCCCCCGAGCGGTTATCTCCCCGTGCGAATCCAGGCCACCCTTGATGATGCTGCGGGGGAGTTTCCGCGTGATAACGCGACGCTCTCTCTTGGGCCCATTGCGTTGGCGCCTCTCGCACCCGAGACCTCACCTTTTGTCGTGCGGCTGCTCCTGCCGAGCGGTGCGCCTGCTTCGGGTGTCAAAGCTAGCGCGCGCGTTAGCTTCTCCTGGGCGATGATGAGGGATGATCGGCCTACAGCCCATGGTCTGACCCTTGTAGAGGCCGTAAGCGATGGTGGTGGCTTGCTGGTATTGAAGGGGTTGCCTGATCTTTCTCGGCTGGCAGCTCTCGATGGACAGGGGGGCATCAACGACCAAGTGCAGATCTGGGTCCCACCTGTGGACGTCGACAATGATGGGCTCTTTGACTTCCTCGGCACCTCTCGCACGTTTCAGGTCAACACCATGAGTACCGTGCTGCCCACAGTCGTGCTGAACTCCATCGTGACTCAGCTCGACATCCTAGCCACCACCATCCCGGGACTCGATGGGACCACGGGGACACGCGTGCTGCCCTCGAGCAGCGGGCCTTTCTTTGTTGCGTTCAACCTCCCCCTCGATCAGAAGCTGACCTCGGCCACCCTCTATGATGGTGATGGCGTCGAGGCCGAGGCGCCGACGCTCAACATCGACGGCACGCTCTTGACCCTCAATTTTACCAACTTGGTGGAGGGGCAGGAGTACAACCTGAACCTGCGAGCGGTGGCCCGGGCCAACGGCAACATGGTGGAGAAGACCCTGGCCACGCCCTTCTTCGCGCCCACCATGGGCGACGAGGTGACGATGTCGCTGACGCGTGAGAGCAACCTTCACGCTCAAATCAAGGTGACGTTCAATCTGCCCGTTGGAACAGGCAACAGCAGTCAGAATAGTCTGCCTGTGGTCTTTGTGGACTACGACCTTGATGAGGACGGGACCAAGGGCAACTACCCAGGAGAGATCGGCGCGACGAGCTCGAATCTCACGCTCACGGCACGAGAAGAAGACCCACCCGGCTTGGTGGGGCTCTCCGGTTACACGCGCCGCTGGAGTTTCAATCTGCCCAGCGTCACCGATGGCTTGCTTCCCAGTGGCACCACCGTGCAGTTTCATCTGGCGGGCCGCTCCCCGCTGATCACCCGTGCCTCTGGTGAACTGGTGGATGATTTTGTCGCGACGGTGCCTTAGGCGTTTGGTCGAAATGAAGGCTTCGTCGTAGGACTACTTCGCTCGCTCTTCGCCCTCGAAATAGTCGACGCCCTGGTCGGCTTTCGATATTAGGCGCATGTCCCAATCCCCATAGTCGCCCACCGTTATGCTGACCTTGTTGGAGTCGGGATACTCGCAGACTTCGGTGTGCTCTTTGGTGCTCAACGCCAAGTATTTAAGGTCGGTCTTGCCAGTGTTCGTGATCTCGTGGGCGAGGTGCCTCTTGCCTGGTGGGCAGGCAATGATGTCATGTTTGCGCAAGGGATACTCCTCGTCCCCAAAACGCAAGGTCCCTTCGCCTTCCAAGATGAAGAACATCTCTTCGTTCGCGTGATGGTTGTGGTAGGGGCACGCTGTCTTGCCTGGTGGGCAGATGGTTAGGTTATACCCGAGCTTCTTTGCTCCGATCTCCGAAGAAATCAGCCCGTAATGCTGCTGAAAGGAGCCAGTGGGTTCACCCCCTTCGACCTTCACTTCGTCGAGGTTCATCAAAGGCTTCATCAATTCCTCCAATGGTGTTTTGGTGTTGGTGCAAGGTCATTGCTTTGCCAACCCGCCAGCGCCCGCCCCGTCGCGGAGCTGCTACAGGCGGCGAGGGCAGAGGGGGGGCCAGCCATCACCACTCGACCACCCGTCGGCCCACCTCCAGGCCCCAGGTCTACCACCCAATCAGCTGCGGCGATGAGCGTTAAGTCATGCTCCACGAGCACAAGGGTGTCACCGCGCTCCACCAACTCGCGAAAGACGCCGAGGAGGTGCTCGACATCATGCGGATGCAGCCCACGGCTTGGCTCGTCCACCAGGTAGAGCGTCCCTGTTTGGGGGGCGACCCGAGCCAACTCCCGGGCCAGTTTTAGGCGCTGGGCTTCACCGCCTGAGAGCGTATTGGCCCATTGGCCAAGCTCGAGGTGGCCCAGCCCGACCTTGGCCAGCGCGCCTAGGGGGCGGGCTACCTCTGGGCAGTCTTCGAAGAGCAGCAGTGCTTCCTTTATGCGCAGGGCGAGCAAGTCTGCGGCGTTCTTGCCGCGCAGGCGTACTTCGAGGGTCTTGGGCTCGAAGCGTTGACCGCGGCAGACGGAGCAGGGCGTCCAGACGTCCGCCAAAAAATCGAGGGCGTGACGTGTGGCCCCGAGTCCTTTGCAGGTGGGGCATTGCCCAGCTTTGTTCGCGGTGGAAAAGCGCGCCTTGGAAAATTTCCGCGTTCGCGCTTGCTCTGTCGCCGCGAGCCGTACGCGCAGGTGATCCCAGACTCCGCAATAGGTGGCAGGAGAGCTCGCCGGGGTCTGGCCAATGGGGCGAGCATCCACGCTACAAAGGGCGGCGAAGTGTTCGAGCCCATGCACCCCTTGGCACCCTACAGGCGCTCTCGCCTCGACGCTCGCGCCGAGCACTTCGAAGGTCAGCGTACTCTTGCCGCTGCCGGAGACACCACTGATGGCGACCAAGGCGCCGCAGGGGATCGCCACCTCGATACGCTGTAGATTGTGCACGCAGGCGCCTTCGATGCGCAGCCAATGGTCAGGCTCTTTCGCCTGGGAGATGATTGGGTTGGCGGGCTGGTGGAGGTAGGGGCCGATGATGCTCTGTGGGTTCTTGGCGATCTCCTCCGGGCTTCCCGTGGCGATGACGCGTCCTCCCGCCGCGCCAGCACCGGGGCCCAACTCCACCACGTGGTCTGCGTGGCGCAGCAACTGAGGATCGTGCTCCACCACCACCACGGTGTTGCCATGATCGCAGAGATCCCGAAGCGCCTTCACCAGGGTGCGGCTGTCTTCGCTGTGCAGGCCCACGGTGGGTTCATCGAGCACATAGAGCACGTCTACCAGAGGTGAACCGAGCTGCGTGGCCAGGCGTACCCGGCGGGACTCTCCGCTCGAGAGAGTGGGCGTGGACCGGTCCAGCGTGAGGTAGTCCAGCCCTACCTGAACCAGCGCGCCCAGGCGGTGCACTATCTCCTGGCGCGCGTCAGCACTCAGCTGCAGCGATCGTTCTGAGAGCCGCTCTAGGCCACTGTCGAGGGCGGTGAAGAACGTGAGCGCCTCGGCTATGGTGAGTGCGCAGATGTCACCGATGCTTCGACCTGCCAGGTGTATGGCCTGTACGGCGGGAGCCAGGCGTCGGCCATCACATGTCTCACAAACCTCGCTGCCCATCAGCGCTTCGAGGCGCGCGCCGCGCTTGTCGGCGTGGGTGCGTTGGTACTCCACATCGAGGAGTCGCGCGAAGCCGAGCCATGGCCCCTCAAAATGGTGCTCGCCCTGGCGTTTGCCGCGCTTGAAGACCCACGAGACAGAGAAGCTCTGCTCGCCAGCCCCAAACATGGCTAGGTCGCGCGCATGCTCGCTCAGGGCTAGCCATGGCACAGAGAAGTCTATATCACGGGCTTGCCCCACGGCGCCGAGCGTCGCCACGTACTGGCCGTCGGGCTCGCCATAGAAGCGTGCCCGTGGGTGCCCATCCATGGCTCCTTCGAGCAGCGAGAGATGGGGGCGGCTGACCAAACGCTCCGGCGCCACCTTGCGCAGCCGACCCAGCCCCGTGCATTGCGGGCAGGCTCCGGCCTCGTGGTTGAACGAAAAGAGCCGCGCGTTCAAGGGGCGCTGAGAATCTTGAGGAGGTGCCTGCCCAAAGCGGGAGAAGAGCAAGCGCAGGGTGTCGTAGATCTCGGTCATCGTCGCCACCGTCGAGCGTGGGTTACGCGCTGGCTGGGCTTGGGCGATGGCGATGGTGGGCCGCAGACCGGTAGCTGTGGCTAGGGTGGGTCGTGGCAGCTGGACCATGAAGCGCCGAGCTTGCACAGAGAGGTTCTCGGTGAAGCGGCGCTGCGCCTCGCTGGCCAGGGTGTCGAAAACTAGCGACGACTTTCCGCTGCCCGAGACGCCCGTGACGGCTGACACCGCATGCAGCGGGAACGAAACATCGAGGGATTGCAGGTTGTGGGTTGTGACACCCCGCAGCTCGATAGCTCGTTGGGGGCATTCTTTGGCCCCGGCTGTCGCCCCAAGAGATGGGTGTGTGAAAAGGCCTTCCTCGAGGACCGGCTCGAGGACCTGCTGTGGTGCCCCCATGGCGACGATCTCTCCGCCTTGAGCCCCGCTCCCTGGCCCCAGATCTACGAGGTGGTCCATGCGCGCGAGCACATCGCGATCGTGTTCCACCACAACGACTGTGTGCCCCTGATCCGCCAGCCCCTCGAGTACAGAGAGCAGGCGTTCCACGTCCACGGGGTGCAGCCCGGTGGTGGGTTCGTCGAGCAGGTATAGCGTCTCGCCACGCTTGGGCAGCCCCAACTCGGCCGCGAGCTTGACGCGCTGTGCTTCACCGCCCGAGAGGCTTGGTGCAGGTTGACCAAGTCGCAGGTACCCAAGGCCGACCTTGACCAAACACTCAAGCATGCGGGCCAGCTTGGGCTTTTTGGCGAAAAGTACGAGGGCTCGGTCAACCTGCAGCTCAAGGACCTCGGCAATATTCAAGCCTTCATGCCTGATCGCGAGCACCTCGGGCGTGAAGCGCTGCCCTGAACATGCGTCGCAGGTGACTTGGGCGTCGGCCAGAAAGTGCATCCCCACGCTGATGACGCCTGCGCCTTGACAGCTTTCGCAGCGGCCACCTTTGACGTTGAATGAAAAGTGGCTTGCACTGAATCCGCACTCTTTTGCTGCCACTTCGGCTGCAAAGATCGCGCGCACGCCGTCGAAGAGCTTGGTGTAGGTGGCGGCGTTGCTGCGGGGGGTGCGACCGATGGGGCTCTGGTCGACCTCGACCAGGCGTTCCAGGGGTGTGGCGCCCTCTAGCGCGCTGCATCCTTCCAGCGCGTCTCCTCGGCCCCTGAGCCGTCGCTTCAGCGTCGCGCCCAACACCTCGTGGGCGAGGCTGGTCTTGCCTGCTCCCGAGACGCCGCTGATGGCGTTGAGCGCGCCACGTTTGAGCATCACGTCGATCCAGCGCAGGTTGTTTGCGCATGCGCCGCGAATCCATATCTCGCCGATGTCTTCTCGGGCCGTGTTCGGCATGATCGCCAGTGGTCTCAGCAGGCGCGGGAGCACCTGACTGCGAGGGTCTGGCGGCGTGGTAAGCAAAGAGGCGAGGGGTCCTGCGGCGATCACCTCTCCACCTGCGTGACCTGCGTGGGGTCCAATCTCGACGAGGTAGTCTACTGCCTGAAGCGTAGCCACGTCGTGCTCCACGACCACCACGGTGTTGTCACCGTCACGCAGCCGCGTGAGGGTCTTCAGCAAGCGCGCGACCTCCCTCGGGTGCAGGCCGGCAGAGGGCTCATCGAGCACGTAGAGCACGCCAGAGAGCCCTCCCAGCAGCTGGGTGAGCAGGCGAAGCCGGCGCCCCTCGCCGCCCGAGAGGCTCTGGGCGCCGCGATCGAGCGTCAGGTGCGAGAGCCCAAGCTCGACCATCAAGGAGAGGCGTTCGTTGAGGGCCTCTTGCAGGGGGGAGAGCACGGGGGCGAGCCGCGCTCCTAGGTCAAGCTCCAGCAGACAGCGGCGCAGGTCGTGGGTTTCGAGGGCGCAGAGATCGGCGATGCTCTGCCCAGCGACGAAGGTGGCGAGGGCTGTGGGATTCAACCGCCGACCTGCACAGCTGGGGCAGGGCCGTGAGCGGGCGAAGCGCAGGGCGTTGGGGTTGCGATCTCGTCCCAGGATCTCTTCGATCACGGGGATGATCCCTCGATAGTAGCCCTCTTCCCGGGGCCGAGCGGTGATGCCGCTCCAGCGCATCCGCGACTCCAGGGCATGTTTGCCGAAAGGAACCTTCAGCCGCCGTGATCCAAAGAAGACCACCTGCCGGGCCTCGTCGTCGAGTTCACACCAGGGCGTGTGCACCGAAAAACCATGGGCCTGGCAAATTTGCTCCATCACCTCGGTGGTGACTTGAGAGTAGACGATGTAGCCACTTTTTGTGGTTGGGATGAGAGCGCCTTGGCGCAGGCTACGCGTTGAGTCTGCGACCAGGAGGTCGGGGTCGACGCGATCCACTACACCCAGTCCCTCGCAGGCTTCACAGCAGCCAAGGGGGCTGTTGAAGGAAAAAAGGCTGCGGCGGAGCTCGGGCAGCGGCGCATCGCAGCTCTTGCAGCGCTCTTGTGCCCTCTTGTTGTCGGGGATTGAGACACCACACTGAGGACAAGGGCGGGAACCCAAGCGGGCGAAGAGCAAGCGCAGCAGGTCAAGGCAGCCGCTTGCCGTGCCCACGGTGGACCGCGGGCTACGCGCGAGGCTGGCCTGATCGATGGCAAGCGCCGGTGAGAGCCCCGTCAAAACTTCGACGTCTGGTTTGGGGAAGCGGGCCAGAAATTGGCGCGCGTGGGTGGAGAGGGATTGTAGAAAGCGCCGCTGCCCTTCACGGAAGAGGGTGTGGAAGGCCAAAGAACTCTTGCCCGAACCGCTTACTCCGCCAACACCGATGAGTTGCCCACGAGGCAGGTCCAGATCGATGGACTTGAGATTGTGCGTGCATGCGCCGCGTACAACGATGGGATAGGAGCGGGGGCTGGGCCGGGGGCTGGGTTGGGACTTAGGCAATGACTAGAATGTGAAGACTTTCTGCTTTTGCGCCTGTTTGGCGAGGCTCTGCATCACGGGCTTCTGATCGCGGTGGAGCAGGGCGGCGATGCCAGCGATGGAGCGGTAAAGCACCACATAGCGGGCAAAGATCGCCCGGCCTGGCTTACCTGTCATGCCAGCGAGCACCGCATCATTGGGCGGAATCGGTACGACGATGTCCGTCATCTTATTCTTGTCAGCCTCGGGCTTACCCGGCCGCCAGCTCCACTTCTGGCCGCTGTTGGAGACCAAGAAGCCAAGCTGACATTTGCTGCTAGCTTTCCACGGCTTGCGATCTGGGCAGACAGGGGCGGAGACCTGTACGAGCCCACCGATGAAGTATTTGCCCTTATCCATGGCGAAGAACATCCCATAGTTCTGGTTGCCGCTGCTGGCGGATTGCTTGAGGTAGGCCTCAATCTTCGCCTTGTTGTGAACGGCATATTCCAGGAACGTGTTCATCGTGGCGAAGAGGCGCAGGCTGTCATAGAAGTATTTGAAGAGGCGGGCGATGAGCAGATCGTCCATCAAGGCGTAGTTGGTGCGGAAGAGCTTGCTCTCGATCTTCTTCGCGTTGGCAGCATCGGCTAGCGGTGAGCTTTGTTGGATGGTGCCCAGATCGTCGATGAGCTGCTGATCGTAGACGACCTTGGCTTTGTTTCGGATGCGGGAGTCGTTGATGACCTTGATGCTCTTGGCCACCACTTTGCCTAGATCGCCAACGGCGCCATTGATCTTGTTCGCGTCGTTGACCGTGTAGTTATAGACCTTACGCGCGTGCATCACGCCACCAAAGGCGTAGCCGATGACCACGGTGAAGAAGGCCGCTATGGCGACACCGATGATCAACTTGGTGGGTTTCTTTTTTTCTATGGGAATCTCGATTTGCGGTCCCCGGTCGACGATGGCGTCCACAGGGCGACCCACAGCCATTTGCACCTGAGCCTGGGCGAAGGGATCGCGGCTGGTGTCTGCAACGGGGGCTGCTTGCACCATGCCTGGGATCTGTACGCCCGGAGGAGGCTGCATGCCCGGAGCCTGGGCGCTTGGTGGGGCTTGCCCTCCTGGAGGGATAGCCTGGCTTGCGGGCTGGCCCGCAGGTGGTGTCTCGGCGGGTTTTGTGAGGCCCAGCCGGGCTTTGAGGTCACTTAGATCGCGGCCGCTCTTTTTCTGGTCCAACGGACCCTCCATCTCGGACTGGTTTATTTAGCTTCGGCAGTTTAGGTGCGGGCCCGAAAGGCTGTCAAGTTGCCACCCTTCAGTCTTGTTGACTTGCCAAAGGTGACTCTGATTTCTTAGATTCGGGTCGTGAAGACCTTTTTTGTTCCATGGCAAGGTGTGTTGGCGCTCTTTTTCGTTGTTCATCTCTCGGGATGTGAGGGGGCGCGCTATGAGCGAGCCCGGGCTAAAGACACGCCTCAGGGATATCTGCGCTACCTTCACGATGAGCCCCATGGTGCCCATCGGGCCAGCGCAGCACGTCTTCTGGAGGCGGCTCGTTTTCGCCAGGCCCAGGCAGCCAAGCGTCCCTATGGCTATCGGCGCTATCTCCAGACCTATCCTCGAGGACGTTATGCCCCGCAGGCAAGAGAGGGCCTGGCGCGGTTGGCGCTGAAGGTTGCCACCACACCCCATGCGTGGGAGGAGGTGCTCGACCGATATCCCCAGACACCACAAGCGAAACAAGCAGAGGTGCGTTTGGCCGCCTTTCTCGCCGACTTGGCGTTGTCCAGCCACACGCCCAGTGACGCAGAGGTCTTCTTGGCTCGATTTCCACATCATGCGCGGGTGGGGGTAGTCCGTGGACACCTTGCGGCCCTGCGCTTCACCGCGCTTGGCGCTGGTGTGGAAGCGCTAGAACAATTCTTGGCAAATTTTCCTGGTACCCCCCCCGTGGCTGTCGTGCGCCGCCGTTTGCGGCGCCTGCTTGTCGATGAGGTGCGTCGCAATCCGAGCCCTGCGCGCTTTCATGGGTTCATTGCACGCTTTCCACGTGACCCAGAGCGCTCCACCCTTGAGGAGTTGGTGACGGCCCGCGCCCGGCGTGTGGCTTTGGTTCGCCTGGATCCAGTGGCGCTTCAGCACCTCATGGGCAGCTCATTACGTCCAGCTGGTGCGGAGAAAGCGACTCTGTTACGCGTGGCGGGTTGGTGCAAGCGACGCACACGAGCTTGCGCCGAACTGCGGGGCATAGCTCGCGCAGCGCTCGCCTTTCGCCCCTTACGCTCTCTGTCCGCTTTGCGACGCGATGCGGCGAACCCGGAGTTGATGCTCGCCTGGGAGGCCATCGCCCGTTTGGCTTGGATTGACGAGCCAGCGGCTGGAGACGCACTCCTTGATCTTCATGGCGCTGACCATCTTCCTACCGTTTGGGCCGCCCAGGCAGCGCTGAAGCGTTGGCTTCAGCGTAGCGGTTCAACCGTGTCGCTGCGCTGGAAGCGCCGCCAACTCGCAGGGCATGTGCCACGCGCCAATCCTGATGAGATACAACGCCGCGCTGTGGTGGAGTTGATCTCAGGGCGGGAGGTGCGTGGGCGCCAGCGCCTGGAGAGCCTCCCGAGGGGATCGGCGCGAGCGTTGGTAGGGCGTTATCTGGCACTGGTGTATGTGCCGCAGTGGCGAGGGAGCACAGCCTTATTTGGCGCGGCACAGAAACGCTTGCATGCCATCGAAGGTGTCTTCCCGGAGCGGGTTGATAGTAAGAACATCATGGGCGCGGTGCTCGCAGAGCGGGAACTCTTCGTTTTGCACAGGGTGTTGGAGGCGGCGCTCTCGCGCGCTGGGCGTGATGAGCACCCTCTATCGCGGCGAGCAGGTCAGCTCTTGGCGCGCTGGCGACGTCGAATCTCGCTCTTTGATGCAACCTTTCGTGTGGCTTCCCCACCTCAGGTGGGGGTCGCCGCGGGAAGACACGCTGAGGGGAGGCCCCGTGCGTTGAGAGGACTCAGCCGCCGACGGGACCTGGCCGGCCGCGCAGTGTTTTCAGCGGTTTGCGGGATGCTGGCAGCAAGCGAAGCCCTGGCCGCGGTGAAGAACAAGACGGTGGTGAGCCCCTGCAAGCGTCACCTGCGTGCGAAGTCGCTATGAACTCTGAGGCCTTAGGAGATCAAGGCCACTGAAGGTTGCGCAGAATATACTCATCAAGGAGTTCCTGATGTTCAGGGGCGATATGTGTGAACTTCACGCCATGTGTTTCGGTCTGCTCGTCGGTATAGATCACCCGACCAGCACAGGTGATGACGCGATCGGTGCCCGGTAGCATGAACTGCAGCCCGACGCTGCGCTCTTCGTTCTCAGGCTCAAAGAGGCGATGCATCAGAAGCCCTCGCCGGCTGATGTTTGTTGCCTTGGCCAGATAGGGGCGTCCACGGACATATTTGTTCAAGAGAAGATCCACGGGAACGCGGAAGTCTACGCGCTCGTCGGCTATGGAATTCAGTGGCATGCTGGGCCTCGCCTGTAAGTGTATGTAGGTAACTCTAGGTCAAGGGTGCTTCGGTACAAAGAAAACCGACCGACTCTGGTGTTAACCCGCTGAAATGAGCTAGTGTTGCGGCGTCTATGAACCAGTCACCTTCCGTCACAGCAGATCCGCTGCTGGGACACGAAATAGGGAAGGCTTACCGTCTCGAGGAGGTCCTTGGGCGCGGGGGCATGGCTGTGGTCTACAAGGGCCGTCACCTGGTCACGGAGCAGGCGGTGGCTGTGAAGGTGTTGCCGCCGGACCTGGCCCAGCAGCCCCAGGTCAAGGCGCGCTTTATCGATGAGGCCCGCACTCTGGCGCGCCTCGAGCACCCCAATATTGTCAACCTGCACAACTTCCTCGAGCAGGATGACCACCTCTTCCTGGTGATGCAGTTCGCCGAGGGGGAGACCTTCGATCAGGTGATTGAGCGCGAGGGTCGGGTCAACATTGCTGATGCCGTGGCAGTGGGCATCGAGACGCTCAAGGCGCTGGAATACGCACATAGCGAACAAGTGGTGCACCGCGATATCAAGCCCTCCAATATCATCATTCGCAGCAACAGCTCCGTGAAGGTGATGGACTTCGGTATCGCGAAGCTCTTGGGGTCTTCCAAGTTGACGATGACTGGGCAGACCATGGGCACCGTACGCTTCATGTCTCCGGAGCAGGTGCGCGGCAAGCACGTCGACCACCGCAGCGATCTCTACTCGTTGGGGGTGAGCCTCTACCAAGCCGTGACGGGCCAGACCCCCTTCGATGGTGAGACTCACTTTGAGATCATGCGCATGCACCTCGCTGAGCTCCCCACGCCACCTCACGAGCTCGCCAAGATGCCCCTGGCGCTTAACGATGCGCTGCTGCTCGCGTTGGAAAAACGTGTGGAGCATCGGTTCCAATCTGCAGGTGACTTTCGGCGCGCCTTGGAGCGCGTACCCGTGGATGCTGACACGCGCCAACTGACGCGATCTGTGCCGCTGCCAGCGATGGAGTCGGCTACAGGGGATATTTCCTTCCAACCTGTCGTGGCAGTGGCGCCGCATAAGATCAACCGTGGCCCTTTGGCGGCGGCGATCCTGGTGTTGCTCTTTGCTATGGGCATCGTGGTTTGGGCGATGGTGGACGATGGCGCACCGCCGGCAGGTTCTCCTGTGCCCGATCTGGCTGTGAAGAAGACCGCCAGGACGCGCTGGAGCGCACCCCATCACGTCGCTCAGGCGTTGACTATGAAGGTCGATCAGCGCTTCGAGGCCTTGGGGCTGCGCGTGATGTCCACCGAGGCGATGGACGCCAAAGCGGTCGCCACCTTCTATGACAAAGCACGCAAGGCATATTTGACCTTCCTGCAGCAAGAGGGGATTCGTCTCAATGTGCAGATTGGCACGCTGAACCTCGTGCTCGTGCCGCAGAAGATGCTCAACAACCCTGCCCACTGGTCCGATGCCAAGCCTGGCATTGACTATCCCACTAAATATTTAGCTCCTGCGCAGACCCTCTATGTTCAGAACGGCAAGGGTCACCAGCACAGCGATTTACCCTATGGGTTGGGCTTGCATTTCTGTGCTCTCATCAGGCAGCTCAGCAACGCGCGCTGCGTCGATTTGGCCGAGGGTTACGAGCGATATCTGCGCAAGCAGCCCTGATGGAGCGCTTCATCGCGATCGCGGTCCTTTTCTTTTTTTCCGGGCTGAGCAGCCTCATCCTCGAGACGGTGTGGACGCGTCAGCTGGTGTTGGTCTTTGGCTCCACCACCTTCGCTATTAGCAGCGTGCTCACGGCCTTCATGGCGGGGCTCGCAGGGGGGAGCTTGTCAGCGGGGCGTCGGGTAGATCGGCTGGATCGGGCCCAGGCGCTGCGTTTGTACAGCGCGCTCGAGCTCGTGGTGGGCCTCTACGCTTTGCTCTTGCCGTGGGCCTTCGAGCTGCTTCCGCAGCTTCATGTGTGGCTCTGGGGGGTCGAGGCCCGCTCTTATCATCTCTTCGCATTGCTACGTTTTCTCTTGGTCTTCGTGCTCTTGGCTCCACCAACCTTCGCCATGGGCGCCACTCTCCCTGTCTTGACCCAAGCGCTCATGGGTGGGGATCGTACGTCCTTACCCGGTCGCGCCGTGGGTGGGCTCTACGCGGTGAACACGGCGGGCGCCGTGGGTGGTGTTTTTGTGGCTGGTTTTGTCTTGCTTCCGGCGTGGGGGACTCGCCAGACGACCATCGTTGCGTGTCTCCTCGACATGCTTCTGGCGGTGGTGGCGTTCGCCTTGGCGGCTCGCGTGGGGCGGTCCATAATAACCCAAGGGCGAAAGGGCGACGGAGACCCAGCTGCCCCACTTGCCCCAGGCGCCCCAGCTGTCCCAAGCGCTGATCTTGCACCCCACGGTGTGGAGGTCTCGCTGGGTTTCCGCCGCTTCGCCTTGGTCAGCATCGCCATCAGCGGCGCCGTAGCCATGGCTTACGAGGTCGCGTGGACCCGCGCGCTCACCTTGGTGGTGGGCTCTTCCACGTATGCCTTCTCGCTGATCCTCATCGCATTCCTTCTGGGCCTCGCCGGTGGCGCAGCGCTTTATGCGCGACGGCAGGTAGCGGCGCCTGACCAGGGGGCAAACCTCACAATGGTGCATCTCCTGACGGCGCTCACAGCCCTGGCCACCACCGCGATCATCGACAAGCTCCCAGCGGTGCTCCTTGGCGCCTTCAAGGTGGTGGAGCTCTCTTCGGGTGTTGTCTTCGTGCTGAAATTCGTTGTCATCTCCACGGTGGTGTTGCTGCCAGCGCTCTTCATGGGCATGGTCTTACCGGCGGTGGTACAGATTTGGTCTAGCGGCGAGCGTGTGGCGGGACGCGCCGCCGGCGTGGTCTATGGGGTAAACACCTTGGGCGCCATCGTGGGTTCGTTTCTCAGTGGCTTTGTCCTCGTGCCCTTCCTTGGATTGCAGCGCACCCTTGCGCTCTTGGTAACCTTGGGGGCTGCGTTGGCCATCGCCTTCTCCTGGACCAGTCGCAAACGATGGTTGCGCCCAGCGACCATGGTGGTGGCCCTCTTGGTGGCTGCTTTGAGCTTCTATCGCAGCGG
>JAFCZD010000004.1 GCA_019314525.1 Deltaproteobacteria bacterium | reverse complement strand
CTGACCCAAAGGCTCGTTGTCCGCAAAGACACGTGCTTCTCCCTGACAGACCTGGATGCGCACCACCTTCTGGTTGCTCTGGCCCGTGGAGAATCGTCGTGTTTGCTCGAGAGGAATCTGCGCGTTGCGTGGAATGATCACCTCTGCGAAGCCCCCCACCACCGCGATACCGAGGGCGCGCGGCGTGACGTCGAGGAGCACAGCGTCTACCTCGGGCAGGGTCTGCATCTGCATATTCGACGGAGCCACGACTGCTGGACCGGCCGGCGCTGGGCTTGGCGGTGCTGCCGCTGGGCTTGGCGGTGCTGCTGCTGGGCTTGGCGGTGCTGCCGCTGGGCTTGGCGGTGCTGCCGCTGGGCCTGGCGGTGCTGCCGCTGGGCTTGGCGGTGCTGCCGCTGGGCTTGGCGGTGCTGCCGCTGGGCTTGGCGGTGCTGCTGCTGGGCTTGGCGGTGCTGCTGCTGGGCTTGGCACCGGTACTTTCTTGAGATTTATCGCGGCCAGAGGCTTGGCCGGCTCGCCAGCGGGTCGATGACCCTTTGCGGTCGGCTTTCTTGGCCGCGGAGGCGGCGGAGGACCTGGAGCTCGTGATGCGGAAGGAGGAGGCGGTGGCGCCGCCGAAACGGGCGATGAAGCGGGTACGGGAGGTGGAGCTGCAGGTTGTTGCACAGCGCTGCGGCGTAAGAGCGCGGCAGCTTGGATAGCAGCCCCCACAGCTATCACCTCATCTGGATTGATGTCCGCCCGTGACTGCAAGCTGAAATAACCCTGCACGGCCTGACGCACCAAAGGCATACGTGTGGTTCCGCCCACCATCACCACGTCATCGATCTGAGTGGCCGAGATCTTGGCCAGGTTCAGCGCCTCATCACAGATCAAGAACGACCGACGCACGATATCGCCCGCGAGCTGCGAGAGTTGCTCCTGCGTCAACTCGAAGTGCAAGTCTAGCGGTTGACCCCCGACGCCGTAGGCGATCTCTTTGACTTGAACCACCGCGCGGGGCTTGGTGGAGAGGTTGCACTTGATCTGTTCACCCACGGCGCGCATGCGCACCATGGCGCGCACGTCTTCGCGCAGATCGATCCGATGCTGGCGCAGAAAGAGCTGCACCATATGCTCCACGATCACCTCATCGATGTCGTCTCCACCAAGAAAGCTATCCCCCGCCGTGGACATCACCTCGAAGACGTGCTCGTCGAGCTGCAGGATGGTGACGTCAAAGGTTCCACCCCCGAAGTCGTAGACCACGATGCGGCTGCGCATCTGTTGGCCGTAGCCATAGGCGAGGGCGGCGGCGGTGGGTTCGTTGAGCACCCGCAAGACCTGCATACCGGCGATCTCGCCGGCGATACGTGTGGCCTCGCGTTGGCTGTCGTTGAAGTTCGCAGGGACCGTGATCACCGCGTGCTCGATGGGCTGGCCAATTTCTCGCTCGGCGACGCCCTTGATATAGCGCAACACGAGGGCCGAAATCTCAGGCACGGTATAATCGTTGCCGCGAGCACCGATCATCACCTGCTGATGTTCACCTTCGAGGATGCGGTAGGGGGCGCGTTGAATCGACTCTTTAACCTGCTGTGAGCGGAAGTTCTGGCCAATAAGCCGTTTCGCAGAGGTGATCGTATTGGCTGGGTCGATCACCCGCCTCTTCTTGGCCTCGGTGCCAACCACGACAGAACCATCGGGATGGAAGTTGATCACCGAGGGGTGAATCTGCCGTCCGTTTTGACTGCCGATGACACGGGCGCGGCCGTCTTGTATCACGACGATCACGCTATTGGAGGTGCCGAGGTCTATTCCGACCGCGGGGATGTCACTCATGGGTAGCGCTCCTTCTTGGGGCGGACGCTGATGTTACTCGACCCGCCACAGAGCGCAAAGTATGCTCTTGGCCTTGACGATGAAAGAACACTCGCCAGCGGAGGGAGCACGAGTCGAACTCTCTAATGAGGGGTTGCTACTGCTAGCAGAAGACCGACTGCTCTCCATGGTGGGCGGTTCTGTGGAGTATGTGCACCTGAAGGTCGCGCAGCAGGCCAAGGTGCTGGACGCCGTCTCCGAGCTTGGCCTGCAAATGATCTCCGCGAGCGTCCCGTGGTCGATCCACGAGGTCGAGGCCGGGTCCTATCTTTTCCAGGGAGCACAGGGGCGTTACCAGCGTGATCTGGGGCGTTTCCTTGATTCATGCCACGAGCGCGGCCTCTTCGTTTGGCTACGCATTGGGCCAGCGGTGGGGCTCGAGCTTGAGGGGCTTGGGTTTCCGCGTCGCATCCTCGACGAGGGTCGCTTCCAGGCTCGCGGCCCCCAAGGCGAGCCGGTGATCATCGCGCTGCCGCCCGCTGCTTTCGCGGCGCCTTCCTACGCCAGCGAGGGGCTGCTCGCCGAAGCAGGGGCTTGGGTGCGGGCAGTCTCCACGCAGATCGCCAGCTACCGCTATCCCGAGGGGCCGGTGGTGGCGGTGAGCATCGACGACAAAGCCTCCTTCTTCTATCGCACAGCGGCCTATGATCAGGACTACCATCCAGACGCCGTAGAAGGCTTCTCGACCTTCGTCAAGGCGCGTCATGGTGACACCCTGCCAGAGGTCTATGCGTCAGTTATCACGCCCCCCCGCAAGATGGACGCTCGCAGCGTCGGTGATCTGGCTTTGCACCTCGACTGGCTCGCCTACAAAGAAGACATCCTGCGTACTGCCATCGCTCATTTTGTCGCCGAGGCTCGCGCTGGAGGCCTCGAGGGGATCCCGCTCTTTCATGGCGCGCCACACACAGAGGTGGGGGGCGCGATCCCCTTGACCTCTCTGCAGCAGAGCGTCGAGAGCGCCAGCTACGATCTCTTTTCCTTGGGACAAAACCTCGCCCAGCATCGTCGCGCGCTGCGACGGGCTCGCGCCAACAGCCGCTCAACGGTGGTCGGGCAGCTGCAGTGGGGAGCACCAGCCTGGTGGGCACCCCCCCTAGCCCACGCCCAGTGCAGCGCGGCCCTCGGTGCGCTGATGCACGGCGCTCGTGGTCTGATCTTCCACTCCCTCGTCGAGCGCGATCGCTGGGTTGACGCTCCCATCTCTTGCGAAGGTCGCCCCACAGGTGTTGAGCGCTACGCGCTCACCCAACGCTTGATCGCCGCCATCGCCGACCTCGAGGTGTTGAAGAGGAGCGAGAAGGTAGAGGTCGCCATCATCAGCGAGGGCTGCACACGTCGACTCTCGCTCCTCTCATCTCTCGTAGGTCCGCTCTCGCCCCTCGTGCTCTCGCTCTTCGGCCTGGGTGCCAACGAACTCTGCGATGACCGTGGCCTCTTCGCGGCCTCCGCGGCTGGCCGTGCCTTCGAGGGCTCCGTGGAAGACGCGCTGCTCCACAGCGGGCTACCCTTCGACTGGGTGGAGGGTGAGGCAAGCGATGAAGTCTTGGGGCGTTACCGCGCGCTGATCTTGCCGTGCGCGGACATCGTTGACGCCGCGCTCTGGCCCAAGCTCGAACGCTATGTGCGCAACGGAGGTACTCTATTGCTCGGTCCCGTGCGCCCGCGTTGGGAGCCTTCGGGGCAAGCTTTGGACGTCGCCGCTCTGCCCGCTCACGAGCTTGTCGCCAATGAGGTGGCGACCCTGCGGGCCTTGCAAGAGCTTGGCGTCAAAGCTGGACCGCGCTTCGTAGAAGCACCCTTGATTGCGGCGCGGCTGCGGGATGAATCAGATCAGAGCGGGCTGGCCTGTACAAAAGGCGGCGTGCTCCTCGTGGCCAACGAGACAAATCGAGCCGTGCAGTCGCCGCTCTTGGGGTGTGTTGGTGGCCGTTGTCGTTTCTGGGACGCGCTCTCAGGCACGCCTCTCAATGAGGAGCTCACACTGAAGGCAGGATCTGTGTCGCTGCTGCGCTGCCGCCCCGTGGGCGTTCAAGAAGAAGGAGGCAGCTCGTGATCCACCACGACCTGCGCTTCGAAGGCATCGACGCGACCACGTTGACGCGCCTCTTCGCGCTCTTCGACCCACCCCCTGGTGAGGAAAGGCCCGAGGGCCGCCGGGGATTTCTAGCGCAGCTCGCGGCCTCGTCGACTATTCCGGAGCCCGATCTTCCACCTCGCGGTGCACGACCAGCCGTGGTGCTGGTGGAGGGCGGGGCGCCTTTGCGCGCCTTCATGCCAGGCGGCGGCGTGGTGTCCACCGACGATCTCATCGCGCCCTTGGAGCGGCGTGAACTCTCACGCTGGCGTGAACGTCACCAATACGCCTTCGTTGTGGCCATCCGAGTGGAGGTGCTCCCAGATATTATCGCCCGCATGCAGCTCGCCGTACCCCTCGGTGGCGATCTCGCGGCTCAAGCGCTGGCGGCGCTTCGAACCCTGGAACCCGCCTTCGAGAAGGATATTCTGGTCGACCCTCCACTCTTGGGGCGAGGCGTCAAGCTGCCCTCGGTGGAACTCCTACAACGCACCTTCGACCATGTTTTGCCCGATGATCGCAGCTTCGTGCTCTATGTGCTCCACAAGGGGGCGGTCTGGGCCTCCCTCATCGCGCGCAAGCGCCACGGTGACATCGACCTCATCACGTCACATCTGGCGTTGGCGTCGAGCGTGAGGGTCTGCTCTGTAGGTGACGCGGCACGGGTTTGCACAGCGGTCACGCGCCGCTTTGCACCGCCACATATCGCAGCGTTCATCTCGCTGCCGAGCTGGCGCCGTTTCGTCGGAGGCGATCGCAGCGCCTTGGCCGCGGCCCTCGCTGCACGGCAGGCGGTGATCGATCCCTGTCCTCGTTGGTTGTTGGCGTTGATCGGCGCAGGTGCGCTCACCGAGGCTGCTCGTCGTTCCGCGCGCCTCGCCGGGAAGCTGCTCTCGAGTACATCTCTTGGTGGCCTCTTTGGTTCAGGGCCTGAGCAATGGGTGGAGAAGATGGGAAATCCCCTCGAGGCGCTGGGCCTCGACCCCTGGGAGCTGATGCGTTGGGCACGAGGCTGGAGCCGCCGAGGGCTGCCCTTGGTCTTGGCACCCGAATTTTTCGTGGGAGGAGAAACATGAGTCGAGAGCTTCAGGTTCACCCCACAGCCACCGTGGACGATGGCGCGATCTTAGGAGATGGGACCCGAGTTTGGCACTACTCCCATGTCTCTGCAGGAGCACAGATCGGGGCTCGTTGTGTCCTTGGTCAGAACGTCTATGTCGGATCGCGTGCCTCCATGGGCGATGGCGTAAAGATTCAGAACAACGTCTCTGTCTACGACGAGGTGCACCTCGAAGAAGACGTCTTCTGTGGCCCCTCCATGGTGTTCACCAACGTGATCAACCCGCGCGCATTTATCGAACGCAAAAAGGAATACCGCACCACCCTCGTGCGCCAGGGCGCCACCCTCGGCGCTAACTGCACCATCCTCTGTGGTGTGACCATTGGGCGCTTCGCCATGGTGGGCGCGGGCGCGGTGATCACGCACGATGTGCCAGACTACGCTTTGGTGGTGGGAGTGCCTGGCAAGCAGCGGGGTTGGGTCTGCCGCTGTGGGGTAACCCTCGGGAAAAGTGAGCCTTCACTCTGCGCGGCGTGCGGGCAAAGCTACCAGCTCGACGAAGCGGGCAAGAAACTACGGGAGCGATCATGAGCGAGAGCATCAACATGGCTGTTGTGGGCGCGGGCTATTGGGGACGCAATTACGTGCGGAACTTCGAGGCGCTGCCCGAGGCGCGCTTGCGCTGGGCTTGTGACGCCGACGCCGCTGCCCTGGAGCGAGCGCAGCGTTGCGCACCAGGGGCGCAGCTCTCGACGGACTACTTGGAGGTCATGGCTGACGAGGGCGTGCAAGCGGTGGCCATCGCCACCAACGTGAGCACACACCACGCCATCGCCATGGCGGCCTTGAACGCTGGCAAACATGTGCTGGTGGAAAAACCCATGGCGCCCTCCGTAGCAGAGGCGGAAGAGATGGTGGCCTTGGCGCAACGTAAAGGGCTGACGTTGATGGTGGGGCACCTGATGCTCTACCACCCAGCGGTGGAACACCTTGAGGAGTTGGTCGCCAGTGGCGCTTTGGGACGCATCTATTATCTCTACGCTTCACGCGTGAACCTCGGGCGCATCCGCGACGATGAAAACGCTTTGTGGAGCTTCGCCCCTCACGATGTGAGCTTGATCTCACACATCCTCCGCAAAAAGCCTGTCTCCGTGTCAGCGCGAGGGCGGGGCTACCTGCGCCCAGATGTGGCGGATGTCGTCTTTTTGAACCTCGGCTTCGACGACGACACCATGGCGCAAATACAGCTCTCCTGGCTCGACCCCCACAAGGAGCGCCGCTTGACGGTGGTGGGCTCGAAGAAGATGGTGGTCTTTGACGATACACATGTCAGCGAGAAGCTCCGCATCTACGATAAGGGCTTTGACCAGCCTCCAGAATATGAAACCTATGGGGCGTATCTCTCGTTGCGAGATGGCGACATCAACATCCCCCACATCCCCCTCAAAGAGCCCCTTACAGCCGAGTGTCGCCACTTTCTGCGCTGCGTTTCTCACCATGAGGTGCCACGTAGCCCTGGAGAGCAAGGCCTAGAGGTCGTGCGAGTGCTCGAGGCCGCCGAGGAATCCATGCGCAACGACGGCGCGCCGGAGCGCTTATGAGCAGTGAGCGTGGTGGGCAGAGCGAGGCTCGCCTCTTCACCATCGGTCACGCACGGCACACCCTCGAGCGCTTCTTCTCGCTGCTCCACGGACACTCCATCCAGGTGGTGGTAGACGTGCGCGCCAAGCCCTCCTCGCGCCCAGCTCGTCACTTCAACAAGGCCGAGCTTCAGCAAGCGCTGGCGGCGCGTGGCATCAATTACCTCTATTTGGGCAAGGACCTCGGCGCGAACCCCGCCGACGTCACAGACGACAACCTAAGAGCTGCGCGCGAGCACGCCTACGCCGCTGCCCTCGAGCGCGTCTTGGACCTCAGCCGCCGCGCCAAGGTGGCCTTGCTCGGGGCCGAAGAAGACCCCGCGGGCTGTCACCGCTATGCGCTGCTCGCCCCTGACCTCGAGGCGCGCAGTGAGGGGGGACAAGTCTGGCATCTGCGCGGAAATGGCAAATTAGAGGACGATGAAGCGGTGCAGCGTCGTCAGGAGCCGCAGCTCTCGTTGCTTTGAGGTCCGCTAACCGCCACGCCCTTTGCGATGGCGTGCTTGCCGCGATGGCAGGGCGGCGCAATCTGCTCCCGATTCTGCCGAAGCCTGCGGAGCAAGAGCACCGCCCACACCCGCGGCAAAGGGGCGCAGCGCCTTAGGTAGCTTCCGCCCGGCGCGTCGGTATTCGTCGATCAACATGCTAGCGATGCTCGCGCGCTCTAGGCCACGCTCCTCCACCAGATAATCCCCCAGCAACACGGCGAGGCGGTCGAGGGCGATGCTATGCACCCGACCTTCGTGGGCGAAGACCCAACCTGTCAGCTCCCAGAGCCCCCAGAAAATAGAGCGGTCTTTTTCGACGAGAGGGAGCATAGACGTGAAGTTCCCGCTGTTACCCACGCGATCCCAAAGGTGTGCGACGCGCTTGAGCTGCGCGAGGGTCTCGAAGGTCATGGCGTCACTGCGCAGCACCTCGTAGGGCGGGTGCTCCGCGAAGAGCAAGCCCTGCGATGAAGGCTCACCGCTGATAGGCGCTCCATAGAGGCGCTTGAGGATTCCGAGCTGTATCTCGTTCACCCCTGTCTCCCAGAGTCGGTCGAAACCCTGCGCAAAGGTGTCCAAGCTCTCGCCGGGCAGCCCTCCGATGAGGTCGGCGTGGCAGTGTACGCCAAGGACCGCGAGGCGCTCGATGTTGCGCAGCACCTGCTGCCGGTTGCGACGGATACCGATACGCTCCAAGGTCTGGGTGTCCAGCGATTGCACGCCCAGCTCGAGCTGCACCTGCCCCGGACCAAACCTCTTCAGCGCCTCCACCAGAGGCTCCGGTAGCCGCTGCGGCACAGCCTCCAGGTGCACAAAGAGGTCTTTCTCGCGGCGTCCACTGAAGAAATCCAGCAGCCGCACGGCACGACGTGTGTTCAAGTTGAAGGTGCGATCGACGAACTTGAAGCGCCGCGCTCCACGCTCGAGCAACGAGGAAAACGCCCCGAAGAGCTGTTCCTCGGGGAAATATCGAACACCAGGGTCGAGGGCCGAAAGACAGAACGTGCAGCCAAAAGGGCAGCCGCGACTGGCCTCAACGTAAATCACACGCTGCGCGATATCCTCGTCGTCGTAGAGCCCATAGGGCAGCTCGAGGTGCGAGAGATCTGGAGGCTTGGCAACGATCACTTTCTCCGCGGGCGCATCCCCCGCGAGCAGCGCCTCGCAAAGCTCACGAAAGGCCACCTCCCCTTCACCGGCTATCACATAATTCGCCAGCTCGACGATGCGGCGCCCATGGAGTTCATGGCTCACCTCGGGCCCCCCAAGCACCACAACGACCTCAGGGGCGAGGGCGCGCAAGAGCTGCACCAGCTCAAGGCTCAGTTGGGCGTTCCAGATAGCGACGCTGATGCCAATGATCTTCGGTTGTAATGCCAAGAGCATTTCAGCGATGTCGACACCACGCTGAGCGGTGATCACCTCAAGGATCGTGGCGCGTTCGCGCAAGACTCCGAGGTTTGCGTGCAGCGAGCGCAGCGCCAGAGAGCTGTGAATGTAGCGTGCGTTGATGGCGCAGAGCACGATATCTGGCACTAGAGGTATCCGAGGAGCCAGTAGGTGATCATGCCAACGTATTCGTTGATGGCGCGCCTGCTGCGAATCATGGCCCGCGGGCGAGGAATGAAAGAGCTGTGGCGGATGACGTCGTGCTGGAAATCCACCGGCCAGGGTACGATCTTCAAGGGGCCGGGGTAGCTCTTGGCAAAACACGCGAGGGCGCGTGTCATGTGCGAGGCCGAGGTGACGAGCAGCACTGTGCCCTTCTTGACGCCCATTCGCCTCAACAACTCAGCACCTTCCACGGCGTTCTCGTGAGTATTGCGAGAGGTGGTGTCCACGATGATGCGCTTGCGCTCAATGCCCAGGTCCACCGCAAGGCGCGCAAGCACGACGCTCTCATGGTAGCGGTCGATCAACGAGCCCGATCCTCCCAAGAGCAGCACGCGGCTGCGGGGGTAGCGGTGTGCGAGCCGGACGGTCTCCACGATGCGGTCCCCAGCCTCTGTCAGCTCATAACCGGTGGAGCGGATATCCGTCATGCCGGTAAGCATGGCGATGGCCACAGGCGGTGCTCCAAGCTTGGGCTCTCGAGGGTGGGCTGATTCGAGGGGGTGAAGCAGCAGTTGTGCTGTAAGGGGCAAGCTAAAGACCACCAGCAGGCCGAGGGCCAAACGAAAACAAAAGCGGCGCAGTCGCGGAGCACGTTGACGCCAGCGCAGAAGAAGCCACAACACCAAGAGTACGAGCGCAAGATTTAGCGGCTGGACCAGCAGGCCGAGGGTCTTGGAGAGGGAGAAGAACATCCGAAAACCATCCGAAAACCCGTGGGCTACTTGCCCTGGAGTTGCTGAATCTGGGCCTGAAGAACCTTCGCGTTGGCGGCGCCTGGGCGCTTTGCTAGCAGCGCCAGGGCCTTCTGGTAATACGCCAGGGCGCGTTCTGGGCGGTTGAGCCGCTTGTAGGTCTTGCCCATCAACACATGAGGTTGTACCGCCTCGCCGTCCACCTCGAGGGCATCCTGCAGGTCGGCGAGGGCGCGGCCTGTGTCCCCGCGCTTGAGCTGCGCCTTGGCGCGCATGGCGTAGGCGCGAGCCAACAAACGCACGGGGCTGGCGCGTCGCTTGATCTCAGCGATGGCCTTGCCCAGCTGACTCACCGCCCGTGGTAGCTCGCCGTCACGAATGGCGATCTTGGCCAATACGATCAACGCCTCCGGGTTGCCCTTGTCCACATCCAGGGCGTCCTGAAAGCTCTCATAGGCATCGTCGGTGTGTCGCGCCGCGATCTGCGCTCGTCCCAAAGAGAGGAGCACATCCACAGCCTTTCCTTGTAGCTTTCGAGCCCTCTTCAACAAGGGCAGGGCGGTCTTTGGCTTGCGTTGAGCCAGCACGAGATCACCCTGAAGATGCGCGATCTCTCCAGCGCGAGCCCCCGCCTGTTTGGCGGCCGCGACGCCGCTCTCGCAAGCGGCCAGATCTCCTCGTACAAGGGCAATTCGCGCCGAGACCAGCAGGTAATCAGCGTGCTGCTGGTCCGCCGGGATGACCCTCTGCAGTTCGGCGATGGCCTTGGCTGAATCACCCCGGCGCAGCGCCAAGAGCGCGAGGGCTACCCGAGCTCGGGTGTGGTCGGGGCGCGTGGCGAGGGCGATGTTGAGCCGTCGCTGGGCGCGGGTGAAATCATAGCGTGCGAGGGAGATCTCTCCCAAAGCGGTGGCGTGACGTGGATCGAGGCGATTGAGCCGCCAGGCCCGCTTGAAGGCGACCTCAGCGCTCTTGAGGTCGCCGGTCCAGCGATGCACCAAGCCGATGGCGCGTTGGAGTGTGTCCACGTTGGGGTGTTTCTTAGCGAGGGACCGCAGGGTGTTGAGCGCCTCTTTGGCCTTCCCAGCGCGCGCCTGAGCCAAGGCGGTGTAGAGACGAGCTTCGGCTCCGAAGCGTGCTTCACCAGCGAGCGTCTTCAGCTGCGAGGTCGCTTCCTTGAATGTGCCACGCGCGTAGAGCACCCTGCCACGCAAGAGCTTCGTCTCTGGAGCGTTGGGAGGGGCGATATCGAGGGCCTTGGCGGCTTCGTCGACCTTGCCCAGCTCCAGCGCGCAGCGTGCGGCACGCAACATCAAGTGTGACGTTCGAGCCTTGAAGGCGAGGGCCGCCCCCAGCTCCTTATGGGCCTCGCGCAGCCGGAAGACTCCCATCAGCTCGCCCGCCAGCTCGTAGCGAAAACGGCAATCACAGCAGGGTGCGCTCTTGATCGCCTCGTCGAGAGCTTGCCCCATGCGCTTTACGGCGGCCTCCATCACGGCGATCTTGTCTTTGTCTTTGGTCCTGAGCCCCTGGGCGATGGCCTGAATGCGTTGGCTCTCTATTTGAGCTTGTACGAGGTGCGCCCACGCCAACTGACTGCGGCTCGCGCTCTTCATCAGCTCACCGCTGATCCTGGCCGCGTCAGCCTGAGCTGAGGCGAGATCGCGATGATGAAGCACACGCACCCGAACACGGGTGAGCAGCGCTTGCACGTTGTCCGGGCTCTTCTGCAGAACCTTGTCTAGGTCAACGAGGGCGTTCTCGTAGCCCTTGGCCTGCTTTCCAACCAAGAGGGCCAGGGCGAGCCGGGCAGAGACGATAGAGGGGCTCAATTTCAGCGCCTTCTGGTAGGCGTCGACGGCCTCTTGGTCCTTGCTACCCGTAGCCTCGAGGGCGCGCCCACGCAGGTAATGCAAGAGGGCACTTTTGGGGTAGAGCTCGGCGCTCTTTGCAAGATAGCCCGCCAGGGTGGCGGGGTCATCGAGGCGTGAGAGGAAGCTCTGAGCTGCCGTACGCCACTCTGACTCTTTGCCCTCGGTCGCAGTCAGGGCGTCTTGCGCCTCTTTGCGCCGGTCTTCCCCAAAGTCGATGGCCAGCGCCGCGGCGCACATGCCTTGAGCCGCCAGCGCGGCTGTATTGCCCGGCTTGCGCTCGAGGATTTTCTTGGCGATCGCCTCAGCCTCTTTGTAGCCACTGGGCGTGCCACCATAGGCAGCGTGGCGAAAGGCTACCCATTGCTCTTTGACGAATGTGTAGCCCAGATACCAATAGGCACCGTAGCCACCACCCCCGGCCAACAAGAGCAGCACCACCAAGACTTTTAACCAGCGGCCGCCACCTTTTCGGGGTGACTTGCCCAGATCGGCGGCCAACTCGCTCTCGAAGGCATCCTCGCCCTCCGAGACCGAACTCGACACATCGGAGAGAGGATCCCAGGCTCCTGAGTCTTCCTCTCCACCGCCCTCACCATCCGATCCCAATGGGTCCCAGCCTTCACTCGTGCCGACCTTCCCGAGCCCCTTGTGGGCCACCTCTGGAGAAGGAGTGGCCAGCGGGTCCCAACCTGAGATCGAGTCTGAAGAGGGCTTGGGTTCTTCATCAACGTCAGCGAGAGGGTCCCAGCCCTCTGTGGACGGGAGCGCTTCGAGGCCCTCGGGAGGAGGCGTCGCCAAAGGATCCCAGCCCCCGGAAGGGTCTTTTGCCCTTTGTTGGGGAGCGAGCTCCTCTTCCGAGGCGGTTGGGTCCCAGCTCCCTCCTGTAGAGACGCGTTCGATGGGTAACTGCGGACTTGGAGCGTGTTTCTTTCGCGTCTTTTCTCTCGGGCGCGCGACGCGGGTTCGGTCGTTCTCCAAACAACCCTCTTGCACCGCTTGGTTCACCCTGGAAGGAGAAACATTGGGTGCGCTCGCGTCCTCCACATCAAAGTCATCGAAGACGTCGAGGGTGTCACGCTCATCCTCCTCACCCAGGTCTCCCCCCTCGGCCTCCGCGAGGATTTGAGAGGGGGAGACGGGCATCGTGCCCAGCGGCGCGATGGATCCATCGCCGATATCACGCGGATCCCCGAGCAAATCGGCCAAGCCCTTGGGGGAGACAGGCTTTGCGGCGTGGGGATCGAGATGGGGTACGGGCTCTGCGGGGGCTGAGGGGCGAAGCAGAGGCAGCGTGGGCTGCTCCTCGGGCTCACCGTCCGGGAACACTTCCATCATTGAATCGGAGATAGGCATGACCCCTGACTCTCCGAGCCTGAGGAAGCGCTCGAGGGAGGCCACCCGCGAGGAGCCTTCCAAAGTCAGCTCGGTGGTGCCAGAAAACGAAGCGTTCTCGATGGCCCTCAGCAACTTTGCTGCGTTGGCGTCTTCTCCACCAAGGGCGAGTATCTTTTCCAGCTGGTAACTCGCCGTCGCGAACTCTCCGCGAGTGCAAGCAACATCAGCCAGGATACGGTGTGCTTCGACTTGCCGCGGATCAACGCGCAAGACCGACTGCGCCTCTTTCTTGGCGGCGTCTTGGTCGCCCTGGGCCAGAAGCCCATGAGCCACCAAGAGTCGTAGCTCTGGGTTGTTGGCGCCGCCACCGGCCAAACCGTCACGACAAACTTGAATCGCGTCAGCGAGGTGCTTGTCCCGTAGGAGCTGCCGCACCCGCCGAGCCGTCTCTTGTGGGCTATTAATCGTCATGGCTTCAGCATGTTTATAACGTAAAGGAGCCACTTGGCACCAGTTCCCGCTGCAATAACCTCACGCAGGCTTTGTGGACCCACTTGACGGCTCATCGGGAAGGGCCGTAGTTTCTCCCCCAATGCATACCTGGGCAGCTGAAAACCTCCCCCTTTGGTTCAACGATAGGGTCATTGGGGTCGCCATCTGGCAGATCTTTGGCATCTTTGCGCTGATCTTCATCGCTTTGCTGCTGCAACGTCTGGTGGTCTTCTTTATCTCCTCCTATTTCAAGCGGCTCGTGGGTCGAGTTGCGCCTAGCCTCGAAGACAGCGTTCAGCGCGCAGCGCAGCCCCTCTCAGGGCTCACCATGGCCCTCGTTTTTGGCGTGGGTTTTCCGCTCCTCGGCTTCGGCTCCACTGTGGAGGGCGTCGTGCGGCTGGCCGTGCGCATCCTCGCCGTCGCCAGCGGTGTTTGGCTCGTCTATCGACAGATCGACGTGATCTCCCGAGTGCTCGCCGATCGCGCTGAGCGCACGGAGACCAAGCTCGACGATCAGCTCGTGCCCTTGGTGCGGCGCACACTTAAATCCTTCACCATGGCCATTGGCGGCATCTTCGTGCTGCAGAACCTCGACGTGGACGTCGCCTCTCTCGTCGCTGGTCTCGGCCTTGGCGGTTTGGCCTTCGCCCTCGCCGCCAAAGACACCTTGGCCAATTTCTTCGGCTCGTTGGTGATCTTCATCGATCGCCCCTTTCAGATCGGCGACTGGGTGATCATCGGCAACATCGAGGGCACCGTGGCGGACGTGGGCTTCCGCACCACCCGCATCCGCACCTTCTACGATTCTCTCGTCACCGTGCCAAACTCTCAGCTCACAGCGAAGTCCATCGACAACATGGGCGCGCGGGAGCACCGCCGCATCAAGATGATGCTCGGGCTGACCTACAGCACCACGCCCCCGCAGATGCAAGCCTTCGTCGAGGGACTGCGGGCGATCATCACTGCACACCCTCTGACGCGTAAAGACACATACGAGATCCACTTCAACCAATTCGGCGCCTATGCCCTCGAGGTGCTCTTCTACGTCTTCGTCACTGTCCCAAGCTGGAGCGAAGAGCTCAAGGCGCGCCATGAGCTCATGCTCTCGATCCTCGAACTCGCCCAGAGGGTGGGCGTGGAGTTCGCCTTCCCCACCTCTACCATTCAGGTCGACGCCTTCTATGGGGACACGCCCAGGGTGGTGGGTGGAGGAAAAGCTCCTGGTGCGCGAGCGCTGCAAGAAACCGTGGAAGGGTTCGGGCCAGGTGGCGCCCTCGCCAACCCCCGCTTCGATCTGACCCACGGCTATTATCCCGGACAGCCCTCCGGACGCGGCGAGGGCGAGGGTTAAGCAGACGGCTAAGCAGATCTGGTCTCACCCAGGATCATGGCCCATACTTGGCGCCTTATGCTGAAACACATCAAAGCGCCCCTCGTTGCGCCCCTCGTTTTCTGCGTGGCGCTTCTCTCTTGCGCCCCAGGACAGAAGGAGGTGGCGCAAGCACCACGAGCGCCCAAGGCCAAGACGCCTCAGCCTCTGCCTCAGTCGAAGGCGTCGCCATCGATCAACCTCGACGCCCTCGGGGATCGCACGGTCTTGTTGGTGACCCATCCCAGCCTCCTGATCGTACGCACGATGCACGCCATGATGCAGGAAAAGCAGCTTGCTGTTCCCAAGCTGCTCGTCATCGGCCTTCACCACGCGCAAGAGCGAGAACGCTATGATCGCTCCCACGCATACCTGAAAGAAAACGGCATCCAGTGGATGGTGCTGCACCAGCTGACGTGTCCCATCAGCCAGGAGACGCTCTTTCAGTCCAACGCCTGCAGCCCTGTCTTCCGGAAATTACTGAAGCATTCCGCTGGGATCATCTTCAACGGAGGCGCTGACATCCCGCCTGCGCTCTATGGCGAAAAGACATCGCTCACCACCGTGATCCGCACCCCCTATCGACAATTCTGGGAGCTGTCCTTTTTGTCTCAGCTGCTTGGATCGTCCCGCAACGCGAACCTCGAGCCGCTGATGAAACGCCGCCCTGGGTTCCCCGTGCTCGGCATTTGCATGGGCCTGCAAGCGATGAACGTCGCAACGGGTGGCACGTTGATCCAGGATATCCCTTCAGAGGTTTATGGCGTCAAGACCTTCGAAGATGTGCTGAAGCTGCCAGGCTCCACGCGCCACCGCAGCGCCAAACATCGCCTCCAGCCCAACAAAGTGCCCGCACCGGGTGTCTACCATCCCTTACGCTTCACCGGCGCTTTGGAGCTATGGACCAAGCTCCACCCAGCTCGAACCCCCGTCTCCGTGCTCAGCGTTCACCATCAAGCCATCGAAAAGCTCGGGGCCAAGCTGCAGGTCATCGCGACCTCCACCGACGGAAAGATCGTAGAAGCCGTCAAACATAAGGTGTTTCCCCATGTGCTCGGCGTGCAATTTCATCCAGAATACTATGTCTACGATCACCGCCTGCGAACCACGGGCAAAAAGGGGCGTCGCGTCGGGCCTGAAGCCAAAGACCTCGAGACTCTTGGCTTTCATCGCCGCTTCTGGAAGCGTTTCACCGACCTTCTGAAACCACCGTGTCACTAACTCTTGGTTCCCGACTCACGCCGCGAACGTCTGGCGTCAGTGCCCAAGAGCGGATATAAGCCCGTGCACGATCAACATCGTCTCCGCTGACGTCACTTAGCAAGGAGCATGGAATGCGTATATCCCCTCTTATGATGATTGCCCTCACAGGCTTCGTATTTACCGCCTGCAACAAAGACACAAAAGGCACAGAAGGTTCGAAGACAGCCGTGAAGGCCGCTGTTGCCGCACCTGCCAAAGCCGCTGCTACCGCCCCCGCCAAGGCCGCTGCTGCCGAGCCCACCAAGGCCGCCGCTGCCGAGCCCGCCAAGGCCGCCGCACCCAGCGGCAAGACCACCGGCAGCGTCGTCGGTAAATATGTCATCGACAAGGTCGCTGTGAAAAAGCAGATGGTCGACGCCATCGCCAAGATGCCCAAAGACAAGCGCAACATGGCGACGATGATGCTCAAGTTCATCGACCAAATGGAAATGGAAGTCACCCTCAAGGAGGGCGGCGTGGTGGCGATCAAAGAGACCCCACCCTCCTTTGGCAAGAAGGCCAAGCCTGAGGTCAAAGAGAAGGCTGGCAAGTGGGAGATGGTGGATGGAAAGGTGAAGATCTCTACATCCGAGAAGAAGACCATCATCTGCGACGTATTGGCGGACAAGCTCACCTGCTCCAAAGGCAAGGCAGGACCTTTCAAGATGGTGCTCAAACGCGCCTGAGTTTTTCCTGAATCCCGATCTGCCAACTCCTGTCGCAGAAGTGTCCCGTCATGACTGTGCACCCCCAGCCCTCCTCCAGCTTTTCTCCCCACTCGTTTTTCGATATCATTCCCGCGTGCAGGTCATCAAACGCCTCAAGAAGCTGCTCTCCAGCGCCCAAGAAGGCCCGCGGCACCCGACGCATTATGTGCGACAGACCGTCGACCCCCGCCGTCAAGCTGCTGGCAAACATGCACTGAAGATCGTCTGCCTCGACGTCGATCACGGTGACGCGACCTTGATCATTCTTCCTTCGGGACGCGTGGCGCTTATCGACTCGGCCAAAGAAGCGTGGTGTCGCAAGCGGGTGATTCCGTTCTTGCAGAACCATGAGATTGGCGAGGTCAGCTACTACATCAATACCCACTATCATGAAGACCATGTGGGCGAAAAAGCGCGCATCATTCGAGAATTTCACGTCAAGCATGTCTGGGATTACAAGAGCTTCCAGACTGGCGCAGAACTCGAATTCGAGGGCACCAAGCTGCAAATTCAGAACAGCTATGACGACGGGCGAGAGGAGAACGATCGCTCCCTGGCCTTCCGCCTTGAGTATGAAGGCTTTGTATACAGCCATGGAGCGGATGTGTACGCCGAGGGGCAAGAGCGAATCCTCTCGCGCTTCGGCCCGGAGGTGGTTCGCAGCCACGTCTATCGCACCAATCACCACCTCCACGGCTCTATCAGCCGTGAGTACCTGCTCGCGAGCGACCCTCATGTGTTTGTCATCTCGGCCCAGGAGGCGGTCTACCAGCGCATCGCCTACACACGAGATTTCAAAGAGGTGGTGGCCGAGTTGATGGGCAGCTCAGGGCGCCTTCGAGATATTTGCCTGACCCTCGAACGTGGCAACATGCTGATCTACGCCAACAGCGCCGATGATTGGGGTTATGCCAGCTACCGACCCCATATCATCCTGGCGGGACTCTATCCATAGGGATGGGCCCACCAGACCCCAAAAGCAAAACCTTCGTTATGGACTTTGCCCTACCCCCTGGGCTGCGCTAAAACAACCCCCATGCAGCTGATCCTAGCCAAACCCCGAGGTGTGTGTGCCGGTGTGGCGCGCGCGGTGGAGATCGTCGAACGTGCTCTGGAGCGCTTCGGGACACCCCTCTATGTTCGCCGAGAGATCGTGCACAATAGCTACACGGTGCAGCGCTTGCGCGAGCAAGGCGTCGTGTTCGTTGAAGAGCTACACGAAGTGCCTCGGGGGGCGACGGTGGTCTTTTCGGCCCATGGTGTCTCACCGGCGGTGAAGGCGGAGGCGGGGGCGCGTGGGCTGCACGCCATCGACGCCACCTGTCCGTTGGTGACCAAGGTACACCGCGAGGTCCTACGCTACGCCGACAAAGGCTGCCAGCTCATACTCATCGGCCATCAAGGACACGACGAGGTGCTGGGCACCATGGGGCACGCACCAGGCTCCGTCACCCTTGTGCAAAATGTGCAGGACGCCAAGAGCGTGAACCTACCCGCGGGTATGCTGGTGGTGCTCACCCAGACGACCCTCTCGGTGGATGACACAAGAGAGATCATGGCGGCGCTGCGCCAACGCTTCCCCCACCTCGCGACGCCCAAAGCAACCGACGTCTGTTTCGCCACCCAAAATCGGCAAGACGCCGTCAAGGCGCTCTGCGACGCGAGCGTGGATCTACTCTTGGTGGTGGGTTCGGAAAACTCCTCGAATTCACAACGCCTCGTGGAGGTCGCCGAGAGGCGTGGTATCGAGGCGCACCTGGTGGATAACGCAGAGGATGTCGACACGGCATGGCTCAAGGGCAAGGCGCGGGTAGGGCTGAGCGCCGGCGCATCATCCCCCGAGGTCTTGGTGGAAAAGCTGGTGCAGCGGCTCGAGGCCTTGGGCGTGCAAAGCGTGGAGACGCTGGAGACCATGCGCGAGGACGTGGTCTTTGCGCTACCTCGGGAGCTTCGCGAAGAGGACGTCACGGCTCGGTGAGTGGCTCTTTGACTCAGCCTGCTGAGGCCTCGCGTTTCTCTTCTAGCTCACTCCATCGCATGAAGAGCGTCTCATGCTCGGTGTTCAGCGCCTCGAGCTTGGCCTGAATCTCAGGCACACGCTCACCATGGCCTTGATAGAGCGCAGGGTCGGCGAGCTGCCCCTCGAGGGCCTTGATCTCCCCTTCGAGAGCTTCGACGCGCGGCTCCAGTTTTTCGAACTCCAGGCGCTCTCCATAGGTGAGCTTGGGCCCGCGGGGCTTGGCTTCTTTCACGGAGGCGGCCGAAGGCGAGGGCGCGGGTGGCGCTGAGGGCTTGTCGTCTCGGCGCCGTGGACGCCAAGCGTCCAGGAGTTCGGCCCGATGTTGGGCGAACCCTCCTGAGAGGTGGCGGACCTCATCATCGACGAACGCGAGCAAGCTGGTGGCCACGCGGTTGAGGAAATAGCGGTCGTGGGTCACCACCAAGGCGGTGCCTCTGAACTCGAGCAGGAGCTGCTCCATCGCCCTGATGGTGGCGATATCGAGATCGTTGGTGGGCTCATCGAGGATCAAGAGGTTCGCGGGCTGCGCGAGCAGCCGCGCGAGGGCCACGCGGGTGCGCTCTCCACCTGAGAGCGCCTTCACCGGCTGGCGCAAGACCTCGCCACGAAAGAGGAAACGCTCGAGGTAGCTGTGGGGGCCTACTTCACGCCCGCCGATGGTGACCACCCCACGCTCTCCGGCAATATTCTCCCAGATCGTCGCCTCTTCGTCGAGCTGGTCGCGCGTCTGGCTGAGGTAGCTGATGCGAGTATTCTTGCCGCGCACCACCTCACCGATCTCGGGCTCGAGCTCTCCAGAGATCACGCGCAAGAGCGTCGTCTTGCCGCAACCGTTGGGGCCCACGATGCCCACTCGCTTGCCGCGGGTGAGGATGAAATCGAGGTTGCGCAGCAGGGGACGCGAGCCACCCGGCACGTTGACGGTGACGCCTCGCAGCTCGAGGATGGTCTTGCCCAGGCGCGTCGAGTCAAGGGCCAAGCGCGTCTTGCCCTCCTTGGCGGGTGCGGTCTTCTGTATCGCCGATTCGGCGCGCTGCACCCGCGCCTTCTGCTTGGTGCTGCGAGCCTTGGGTTGACGGCGCAACCACTGTAGCTCTTGGCGCACGAAGCGCTGGCGGTTGTCCTCTTCGCGTGCCTGCTGGGCCAACCGCTCGGCGCGCCCTTCGAGGTAATTCTCGTAGCCTCCGGGGTAGCTATAGAGCGCTCCTGCATCGAGCTCCAGGGTGCGGTCCACGATGCCATCGAGGAAGGCGCGATCATGGGTGATCAAGAGCACGGCGCCCGTGAAGGTCTCGGCGAGGTGTTGCTGTAGCCACTCAATGGTTTGTAGGTCGAGGTGATTGGTAGGCTCATCGAGGATCGCCAAGTCAGGTTTGGCCAAGAGCAGCCGCGCCAAGGCCACCCGGCGCACCTCACCACCGCTCAAAGTGGCGATCTCGCGATCCAGCGGCGGAAGCGAAAGGTGCAGGGCGAGGGCCTCGATTTCATGTTGCTTGTCGTAGCCACCGAGGCGCTCGATCTCTACCTGGGCAGCCTCCTGCTCGGCGAGCAACGCCTCCATGTTTGTGCCAGAGTCTGGACCAGCCGAGAGTTCTGCCAGGGCTGTGTTAACCGCGTCAAAGCGCGCATGAGCGGCTTTCCACGGCCCCAAGCCGGCCTGGACCTCTTCACCCACGGTGGGCGCGGTGGGGATGGGTGTCTGGGGGAGATAGACCACGCGCGCCAGGCGGCGGGTGGTGATCTTACCGTCGTCTTCGTCTTCCTCAGCGGCGAGAATGCGCGCCAGGGTGCTCTTCCCACAGCCGTTGGGGCCGATGAGCCCCACCCGCTCGCCGCGCGTGAGGGTGAGATCCACCGCGTCGAGCACCACACGCTCGCCATAGTTCTTGCACAGCCCTTGGGCTCCGATCACTGGCATGGGTCTGGATTAGCCCAAAGGGCGGGAGAGTCAACGGGAAACTAGGGGATTGCCCCCTTCTCTTCAACTCGACCCTCCCACAACAATACGACCACAGTGGTCGTATTGTTTACCGCCCAGCAGGAAATCTGCAGCTTCTTCGCAACGTCTTGGGTGGACTATCCGAAAAGAGCCTTCATGCCACACTCAAGACGAGCGACGTGAATGGAGCGTTTGCCTTCCGCGCCCTCGCGGGTCGTGCGAGACTGGATGACGTTTCTTTCGGTTTGCGACCCTACGCTGCGAAGGACGAGTCATCATGTCACGTCATATCCCGTGGTTTCTTCTTGGTTTCACCGTCATGTTCTCGGCCTGTGGCGAGTCTCCCTCCACCGCGCATAGCGACGCGGGCCTCTTAGAGGGCTCCGTCGACGACCACCAAGTCACCGAGAGCACGGTCGACCTCCCCCTTGAACCTGGCTACTACCTGCGCGGGGCGACGATCATCGATGGCACGGGCGCCGGCCCCCTCCAAGGGCACGCCTTGATCATTCGGGGCAAGAAGATCGTCGCGGTGGAGCCAGAGTCGCAAGAAATCCCACAACACCTGCAGGTGATCAACCTCGAGGGCATGACGCTGCTTCCCGGCTTCGTCGACGTACACATGCACCTCGCCACCCTTAACAATCCCCAGTTTGGCCTCGATCGTGAGTTAGATTTTGGCGTGACAGCCATCAAGGACGTGGCCGCTCCCCTCGAGACGGTGCTCGCGTTGCGGGATGATGTGCGCGCTGGGCGGCGAGAGGGACCGCGCATGGTGGTCACCGGGCCTTGCTTCACGGCCCCTGGCGGCCACCCCATCAGCACGATCTTCCCTAACGATCCGGAGATGGCCGCAGCCATCGCGATCACCGTGGACGACGCAGCCACGGCGCGCCTCGAGGTGGCTCGCTTGCAGGCGGCGGGCGTGGACCAAATCAAATGCATCATCACCGACGTCTTTGGCAGCCGGCCGCGCCTCGACCCAGCGGTGCTGGCGGCCATCGTTGATGAGGCGCAGCAACGGGGCTTGCGTACCGTGGTACACACCGACTCTGTAGAGGATATCGAGGCCGCGATGGCCGCAGGCGCCTACAGCCTCGAGCATGGGCTCTCCGAGGGCAGCATGGACAGCGCGCTGGCAGAGGAGATCGCCGCCTCGGGCATCGCCTACGTGGCCACCGCCACCATGATCTCGCAGTATCGAACCTCCTCACGCGAGGACATCTTGCACAACTACGCCGTGCTGCGCGCTGCGGGCGCGAAGGTCGCCGTGGGCACCGATGCCTCCAACGCGGGCGTGGTCCTTGGCGCGACCTTTCACCAAGAGCTGCGTTTGATGGTGGAGGGGGGCTACACAGAGATGGAGGTGCTCGTGGCGGCCACACGTAGAGGCGCTGAGCACCTGCAGCTCGGGGACCGCATCGGGACCTTGGAGTCAGGCAAGCTGGCGGACGTCATCGCGGTGAAAGGAGATCCTCTCACGGATATTTCCCTCACCGAGCAGGTCCGCTTGGTGCTCCGCGACGGCGTAGTGGTACGCGATACTCTCGACGAGTAAACGCTGGGTCCTAAGGTTTAGCGGGAACCATGGGGCACTCTGGCTCGTAAGAGGACGGGAGGAGGAGCAAGAGCATCCTAAACTGTTCGCAGCAAGCTGGCAGTCTGCTGGCGGGCGCTTTGAGAAACAGTTTGTTCGCGCCTCGGTCTTGCCCATCGTGGCGCCGCACGCCGAGTTGGTACGAAAAGAACGTCGGCTCGTCGTGACCCTCTGCCCCGCATTCTTGCTGGTGGAGCCTGCAGCCGTGGAACCCGGCCTCCGCGTTTGTAGGCTCCACCTCTTTTTTTGGTGAGCGCGCTAAGCCCGCCGAATCCAGGTCCCACAACCCTCATCCGTGAAGATCTCTCGTAGGAGAGTCTGGGGCTGAACCCCCGAGATGACGTGGACTTCGGCCACGGCGCCGGTGAGGGCAGAGAGCGCCTCTTCCAGCTTGGCGCGCATGCCACCCTCGACGATGCCTTCGTCGATCAGCTCACGGGCCTCCACGGTGGTCAGCTGTGAAATAGGTCCGTCGGCGTTGAGGTCCTCCATCACTCCTGCGACCCGCGAGAGCATCACCAGCTTCTGGGCGCGCAAGGCCACGGCGATCTTCGAGGCGATGCTGTCCGCGTTGACGTTGAGCGGCCCATTTTCACCCATACCGATGCTGGGGAATACAGGCACCTTGCCCCCGTCGCTGTCTCTGACCAGGGTCTCGGTATGCACCTCGAGCACATCCCCCACCTCGCCAAAGTCCACTTGCTCACCCTCGATCTCCACAGGAGGGCGACGGCGACAATGGATAGCCTCAGCGACACCGGCGGCAAAACCGTGGGTGGGGACCCCTGCTTCTTCTAGCAGCTGACAGAAGCGCCCATTGATGTCACCACCCACCACCTCAAGCACAATCTCGAGAACGGCGGGGCTCGTGATGCGCCGCCCGTGGCGCTTCTCGATGGCTACGGCCTCTTTGGCGCAGCGTTCGTCGATCTGCTTGCCGCCACCGTGCACCAACACAGGGCGCAGACCACAACGGTAGAGTGTGGCGACCTGTGGCACAATGCGCTCCAAGGTGGAGCCTTGGTCGAAGAGCTCACCGCCGAGCTTGATCACCACGAATTGATCGCGAAACGACTGAATATAGGGGGCAGCCTCGCTAAGGCTCGGCCCTAAATCACCAACCATAGTTTCCCTCTCCAAGAGGCCGCTAAGCCTCAGCCAACGCGCTCCCTAGAGCGTCGAGGAAACGATCGATCTCCTCGTCCGTCAGAGTATACGCTGGAAGCAGGCGCAAAACCCGTGGATCGGCGCTCGTGCCCACAAGGATGTTCGCCTCGAGGAGGCGTTTTTGCAGCATTTTGGCGGGTAACCGCGACGTGAGGCCGATTAAACAGCCAGCACCACGCAGCTTAACGCCCTCCATGGGCTTCACCCCGGCGGCGATGCGCGCAAAGATCTGCCCCACTCGCTGCAGCAGGCCCTCCTCCCGGATCAGGCGCGCCGTGGTCTCGATCATGCGGCAGGCCATGGGCCCTCCGCCGAAGGTTGTGCCCAACTCGCCATGTTCTACCGCAGCGCCGATGCCAGCGGTCACCAACAAGGCTCCGGCAGGGTACCCACCGGCGACGCCCTTGGCCAAGGTCACCATATCGGGTTGCACAGAGAAGCGCTCATGGGCGAAAAAATGCCCCAACCGACCGCAGCCCCCTTGCACCTCATCAAAGATCAGCAGCGCCCCCGCCTCACGACAGCGCGCCTCGAGGGCTGGGTAGTAACCCTCTGGCGGCATCAACACGCCAGCGAGGCTAGGCACGGACTCGCAGAGTACGGCGGCTACGCTCTCGTCGATGGCGGCGAGGTCATCCTGGGCGCCAAACGAGATGAAGCCATTGAACGCCTCGTCCTCGGGCACGCTCAGACGGCGCCTGTACCCTGGGAGTCCCGTGGCCGCCAAGCTCGCCTGGGTGCGACCATGAAAGGAGCAATCGAAGGAGAGGATCTTCTTGCGGCCGGAGAGGCGGCGCGCGAGGTGAATCGCCGCCTCATTGGCCTCGGTGCCGCTGTTGACGAAGTGCGCGTGGCGTAAGTGGGCGCTGCCCTCGAGCAGGCCCTCTGCTGCTCGTCGTTGCACGGCCATGTGCAGCGAGTTGGAGAAGAAGTCGAGCTCACGATGCCCTTCGCAAAGCGCGCGTGTGAGCGCGGGGTGGCCATGCCCAAGGGGCGTGACGGCGTGGCCTCCATAGAGGTCGAGCAACTCGCGACCATCCGAAGCGTAGAGACACTGCCCTTGGGCGCGCTCGAGGTGAATAGGCAGACGTGGATAAACATCAAGCAGAGCTTCACTCATGGCCATACTCCGCAGAGGGGCAGACCCAGCGTCTCTTCGAGGCCGAGCCAGAGGTTGAGGTTTTGTAGCGCTTGGCCCGAGCCTCCCTTGAGGAGGTTGTCGATGGCCACAAAGACCACGATGGCCTCAGCGTCCTGGGCGACGCCGATCTCGACGCGGCAAGAGCCAAGGACCGCGCCCATGGCTACAGGGCCTTGTTGCACCTGCACCAGGGCGCTCTTGGCGTAGGCCGCTTCGAGGAGGGAGAGGGCGTCTCCTTCGAGCTCGTTGCGACGGATATGCATCGTCAAATGAATCCCCCGCGCCATGGGGCCGCTGTGGGGCACGAAGTCCACCGCCACCTCGTTTTGAGCCACCTCGCGCAAGGTTTGACGCAACTCCCCGAGGTGCTGGTGCGCGAGGGGCTTGTACGCTCTGAGGTTGGTGAGCCGCAAGGCGTGATGCACACCTGGCCCAGGCGCAGCGCCGCTCCCGCTGCTGCCCGTGACACCACTGATAGCGATGCGGGCGGAAGTTTTCATCGCCGCCGCCAGGGGCGTAATGCCCAACGCCAGCGCCGTAGCAAAGCAGCCCGGATTGGCGATGATGCGCGCCTCTCGTGGTGCGCCACCTGTAAGCTCTGGGAGCGCGTAGAAGGCCTGCTCCAGCAGCTCCGGGTGGGGGTGTTGTCGACCGTAATAGCGGGGGTAGCCGGCAGGATCGCGCAGCCGAAAATCAGAGCCAAGATCGATCACACGCACGGTCTCGTGGAGAGCAAGGAGCTCAGCGGTCAAGGTCGCGCTCTCGCCATGAGGCATGGCGCAGAAGACCACCTCACAGCGCGCAGCGAGGGCCTCTGCGTTCACGGCCTCGACAACATGGGGCAGCGCAGCGAGGGAAGGGCGCAAAGCGCCAATCTTCTGGCCCGCGGAACGCGCGCCGCAGAGCATGGCGAGTTCAATTTCAGGGTGCGCTACCAGCAACCGGATCAACTCGCCACCAAGGAAGCCGCTCGCACCCACCACACCCACGGGGACTCGTGTCATGGACTCTCCTCGACCTCAAAGCCGAAGGAGATATCCACCAGCTCACAAAGCTTCCGCGCCTGCTGGAAGATATTCGCAGCAGGAAAACCCAGCAGCGCGAGCCTTCCACGGCCTGCCTCGTTGTCCGTAGCGGGCCCGGTGATCGCCACCACAGGCACACCGCGCTGCTGAAGAATGTTGGCAGCCGCGTGGCCACCGATGACATCATTGGCGGCTACGAGCGCACCCGTGAAGGCCTCGAGCAGCTCCGCGTCCTCCACGATATCATCCACGCCGTAAGCTCCCATCAAACCATCGCCGAGCTCAAGCACGATCACATCGGGATCCTCCTCGGCGAGGTGCGCCAAGAGGGTGCGTGTCACGTCGGGCATGTCCTTGTGATCACAGGTCGAGGGCAAGCCTACGTCGACAAAGCTCGCTATCTTGGCAGCGCCATTGTCGATGAAGCTGAGCAGGTCGCCCTGAGCCGCCACGCCCGTCGCCTTGCCCGCGTGTACACACAGACCGCGGCTCGTAAGATGATGGATCACCACGCCCGCAGCGCTGGTCTTACCCGCGTGCATGCAGGTGGCAGCCACCACCAACACCGGCGGCATCTTAGGTGGCAGCTGCTTCACTGGCGTGATGGCATAATCCAAGAGGCGCAGGGGTTTGCCATCACGGATGGGTGTGCCGATGACCTCAAGGCGAATAGGCTCACCGAGTCCTACCGTGGCGCCGGAGGATTCACCGATGACCCCGCCCTTGTTGAGCAAAAAGACGGTGTCTCCCCGTGTGAGGCGTTGCGGCACCCGGCCGCAGAAGCCACGCAGAGCAGCGCGTGCGCCAAGCACCCCCACCACCAAATCACCGGGAACCAGCAGCGCTGGGCGCCCCGAGGTGAGCTCAAGGTGTCCGTAAGTATGAGAGATGGTTAGCACCCGCCCCACGATGGCGACGCCCTCTTCAACGACGAGCTCAGGGCTCACGGTGAGGTAGGGACGAAGATTCAATGGGAGGCAAACGCTACCAACCTTGTCGGGGCGAACCCGAAGGGCGTGTTTGTTCATAGCGGCGCAACCTAGCCGATGAACTGTGTGCGGTGCAAGTGAATGGGCGTCGGCGGGAGTCGCCGAGGGCGGGATCTACAAGCGTGAACGTTCCCTCGGCGCCGGTTGCGCCTGGCCGAGCGTCCGATCACACCCTCAGATTTCCGAGCCCTACCCAAGGCCCCAACCACGAGCTATCTTCCTGCGCATGTCACGCTCTCGAAAAACTAGAAGTGCCGCCGCGCTCATCGCCGCGGCTGTGTTGCTCGTCATGGCCCCCCGCCTCGGCGCGGTAGTGAATCAGATCGATGGCACCATCGTACCCGTGCAGATCAACACGTGTCCTGGGGATCTCATCGGGTGTATCCAAACGGGGTTGAACTATGGGGAAGGGATCGTCTCGGGCATCCCGCCCACGGGCCAGCCAAACCCCGTGGACGCGATCCTCGACGCGAACACGGGCCCTGAGACCTTCCTCGTGCCAGAGGTCGCAGGCTCCTTCGTCACCGTGAACTTCCGCTTGCTGCAGGAGGGCGCCGGCTTTGAAAACATCTTTGGCTGGTACAACGTGGGTGAGCCTCATATCCGCTATCCCGCTGTGCCCTCATGCGCCTATGGGCAACGTTCCACTTATGAAGCTGCCACCGAGTCGGGTGGGGTCATCAGCGGCGAGTACACCTTCAGCATCGACTTCGCGGCCGAGTTTTCGGCGGGGCGCTACAAGGGCAAGCAAATCGGCTTTTATCTGGTGACCCCTGAGGGCAGCTACAACCGCAGCAATGACCGCTTCGATGGGGTCTACGTGCGCAACTGCGCCACAGATCCCGACGACCGCGGCACCCTCGTCTCTGGAGGGGCCCTTGACGACGACAACGTCGATGAGGGCGATGGCCACGATGATGACAACGGCTTTGGCCGCATCTACTACACCGAGAGCAAGCTGAACAACGACGGCAACTACGTGCACTATCTCGTCTACCGCAGCAAAGCCAACCCCGATCACTTCTACTTTGGCTTCGAGGACCTCTTTCGTGGGGGCGACAACGACTATGAAGACACGATGGTGAAGGTCGAGGGGCTCGTACCGACCTGTCAGCCCGCAGCAGAGGTCTGTAATGGCGTTGATGACAACTGCAACGGCACCGCGGACGAAAACCTCTTCCGCGCCTGCGCGTCGGCCTGCGGAGGCGGGGAGGAGCAATGTTCGTTCACCAACGACAACGATCCCTCCAACGATTGGATGGGTTGCACAGCTCCTGTTCCGGCGCTCTTCGAGACCTGCAACGGTCTTGATGATGATTGCAATGGTGAGATCGACGAGGGTCTGGTGGGCAGCCCCTGTGTCAGCTCAGAGCAATGTGTAGGCACCACCCTCTGCCAGAGCGGTGGATGGGTTTGCGATGCGCCCGCACGCACCGCGGAAGTCTGCGATGGCATCGATAACGACTGCAACGGCACCGCGGACGACAACGTCACCCGACCCTGTTCGAGCGCCTGTGGCACAGGCGTGGAGAGCTGTAACTTCTCCGCTGATGGAAACGCTGCCAACGACTGGGCAGGATGCACCGCCAGAGAGCCCGTGGCCGAGCTGTGCAATGGCCTTGACGATGATTGCAACAACGCCATCGACGATGGCCTTGGAAGCTCCACCTGCACCGCGCCCAGCGGGTGCACAGGGACGCGAACATGCCAAGGCGGCAGATGGGTTTGCGATGCGCCCGCACCCCAAGCGGAGATCTGCGACGGCGTCGACAACAACTGCAACGGACAGATCGATGAGGATGTGACACGTTCATGCACCAGCATCTGCGGCACGGGCATGGAGGCCTGCGACCCAAACAACACGGGGAGCTGGATTAACTGCTCCGCGCCACAGCCCGTCACTGAGATCTGCAATGGCAAAGATGACGACTGTGACGGCGCCATCGACAACGGGGTGGGCACAGACGGAGCCTGTCAAAATGGTGGATGCACCGGCCTGCGGGTCTGCCGAGACGGCGGCTGGCTCTGTGACGCACCGAAACCCCAGCCCGAGACTTGCGACGGCAAGGACAACGACTGCAACAGCCTGATCGACGACGGGGTCCTGCGCGCTTGCTCCAGCGCGTGTGGTCTAGGCCAGGAGGCTTGTGTGTTCTCTGACGACGGAGACCCGAGCAATGACTGGCACGGCTGCACGGCGCCGCCCGTGGCCAAGGAGGTCTGCAATGGCGTTGATGACGACTGTGACGGTGGCATTGACAACAACCTGCCACCAGGAAAGCAGTGCACCATCGGAGGCTGTTTGGGCAAGGAGAGGTGCACAGGCGGCAAGTGGGTCTGTGACGCACCAATCCCCGGCGAGGAGATCTGCGACGGTCTCGACAACAACTGCAACGGCGAGATCGACGAGGGCCTGACACGCTCCTGTGCCAATGATTGCGGCTTCGGCAGCGAGGTTTGTGACTTTGTCGATGACAACGACGACACCAACGACTGGAGCGGGTGCACCGCTCAACAGCCGGAGGATGAGGTTTGTGATGGCGTCGACAATGATTGCAATGGCGTTGTGGACGACGCGGCGGCCGGCGCGCTCTTGCCTGGAGAGGGTGAGCCCTGCGACCACTCCTCGGGCAAAACGTGCTTGGAGGGGGCGACGAAGTGCGTTGGTGGCAAAATCACCTGTGTGGGCGCCATCCCAGGCTTTCCAGAAATTTGCGACTGCAAGGACAACGACTGCAATGGAGAGGTCGACGAGGGTGACGAGCTCTGCCCGCCCAACACCCAATGCGTCGCCTGCGGCTGTCGCGTCGCCTGCGGTGGTGGCGAGTTTGGCTGTCCTCAGGGTTTTCTCTGCTCTGAGGGTTATTGCCTGCCCAACAAATGCGCTGGAGTGACCTGCCAAGCCCCTGAGCGCTGCATCGACGGTGAGTGCGTCGACCCCTGCGCTGATGTCGACTGCAAAGCAGAGGAGGTCTGCATGGGCGGCTTCTGCGTGGCAGACAACTGCTACGGCATGGGCTGTCCAGTGGGAGAGGTTTGTCTGCAGAACGCATGTCAGAAGCCCCCTTGTGCAGGCGTGCAGTGCCACGAAGGAGACTATTGCAAGGACGGCGTCTGCAAGCCGAGCTGCGGTCCAGCCCTCTGCGGCTCTGGCGGCGCGCGCTGTGAGGATGGCATCTGCCTGCCAAACCCCTGCGCCGATATCACCTGCAACCAAGGCATCCGCTGCATCGACGGGGTCTGCGATACCGCCTGCAATGGCAAGACCTGCGGCGAGGGACGCCTCTGTGAAAAGGGCGCTTGTATCGACGACCCCTGCGTCTCTGTGGCCTGCCCCTCGGGCGAGCGCTGTCAACAAGGCCAGTGTATCAGCCCCTTGACCTTCGCCGGCAGGCGCGTGGACCTGCTCGCCGCTGGCGGTGGCGGCCTATCCTGCGGTGTCGCGACGACGAGCGCGGGGGCCAAGAGCATGACGCCGCTCTTAGTGCTCCTCGGGGTGTTCTTCCTCTGCCGCCGACGACGGCAGCGTCGGGGTGGGGAGGTGCGACGATGAAGACATCATCTGCGTTGCTGATGCTCTCTTTGACGGCCATGCTCTCACAGGGCTGCCAGCAAGATCCCTATGCGCTGGTGGTCCTTGGTGACGCGCAGCTGGCGGAGTTTGGGCCGCTGCCCGACGGCGGGCCGCCCTGTGTGCGCACCAACGAAGGCATCGAAATCTGCGACGAGATCGACAACGACTGCAACGGGCTCATCGACGACCCCTTCAACCTGCGGGTAGATCCAGAGAACTGCGGCGAGTGTGGCGTCTCTTGCTTGAAGAACGGTGCCCTCAGCCTATGCGAACTCGGCAAATGCAAAGACCTCGGCTGCGCACCTGGCTTCTATGACCACGATGGAGAGGGCGCCAACGGATGTGAGTATGAATGCACGCCCAGCGGGCCTGAGATCTGTGATGAGGCCGACAACGACTGCAACGGCGAGATCGACGAGACCTTTGATCTCAGCACCGATGTCGCCAACTGTGGCAAATGCGACCAAGCATGCGCCCTGGCCAACGCCACGCCAAAATGTGTCAAGGGGCAGTGCCTCGTGCAGAGCTGCCTCCCAGGCTTCATTGATGTTGACGACGTGGAGGCCAACGGCTGCGAACAACCTTGCGTCAAGAGCAACGCGGGTGTTGAGGTCTGTGATGGCAAGGATAACGACTGCAACGGGGTCGTCGATGACCCCGGGGGCTTGCTCGTTGACTTCCAAACCGACCCCTTCAACTGCGGTGGATGCAATGTAAAGTGCGTGCTGGCCAACGCCACCACCCTCTGCGTTGAGGCCAAGTGTGTGCTCGACACATGCAAGGGCGATCACAAAAATGCCGACGGCGACAACGGCAACGGCTGCGAGTGCCTCGCCACTGGCGTCGAGACCTGCGATGGCGTGGATAACGACTGTAATGGGCTAGTAGACGACGCCTTGCCTCCCCTCGGGGTCTGCGGCAGCAATATTGGCGAGTGCCAGACAGGCGAGCTGATTTGTCAGAATGGGGTCGCTTTCTGTGTGGATGCCACAGGCCCCAAGCCCGAATTATGTGACGGCAAGGACAACGACTGCAACCGTCAGATCGACGACAAGCTTCCCCCGAGCCTCGGCGTCTGCGGCAACGACGTGGGTGAGTGTCAGCAAGGCTCGTTGATTTGTGAAGGGGGCGAACCTGTCTGCAAGAACGCCGTCGTGGCCAGTGTTGAGGTCTGCGATGGCAAGGATAATGACTGTAACGCTCTCGTTGATGACGGGCTGGCCTCGAACCTTGGCGTCTGTGGCAACGCTGTGGGCGAGTGCCAAGAAGGGCATCTAGAGTGCCAAGGAGGCGTGCGGGTCTGCGTCAACGCCACGGGACCTGTGGCGGAGTTCTGTGACGGAAAGGACAACGACTGCAGCGGTACGGTTGACGATGGGCTGCCTCCAAGCCTCGGCGCTTGCGGCTCGAGCGTGGGTGAGTGTCAGCTCGGCTCGCTGGTCTGTCAGCTGGGCACACCCACTTGCACCGGTGATGTGGGCCCCGTGAACGAAGCTTGCGATGGCAAGGACAACGACTGCAATCGCCAGGTCGACGACGGGTTGCCCTCGAACCTGGGCCCCTGTGGCAGCGCCATGGGCGAGTGCCAAGAAGGGCATCACGAGTGCCAAGGAGGCGTTGAGGTCTGCGTGGAGTCCACAGGACCAAAGCCAGAGACCTGTGACGGCAAAGACAACGATTGTAACACCTTCGTGGACGACAAGCTGCCACCCAGCCTCGGCATCTGCGGCAGCGACGTGGGTGAGTGCCGCACGGGCAACCTCGTTTGTCAGCTCGGGACGCCCACCTGCACGGGTGACGTGAGGCCCGTCGCCGAGCTCTGTGATGACAAGGATAACGACTGCAATACCCTCGTGGACGACGGCCTGCCAGCATCCTTCGGCTTTTGTGGCAGCGCCACAGGTGAGTGCAGCCAGGGCACCCTTCAATGTGTGGCGGGCGCACAAATCTGTGTCAACGCTGTGGGACCCAAGACGGAGTATTGTGATGGCACGGACACCGACTGCGACGGTGCTGATGACGACGCAGACTGCGTCTTCACGGCATCAGGGCGTGAGGAGCGGCTCAGCGAGCCTACAGAGACCCTCGGCTCCCATAACTCCGCGCAACTGACGTTGGCCTGTGATGAGAGCGATGTGCTGACCCTCTGGCTCGACCGACGCAATGACCCACAAGCCGACCTCTACGGCAACCGCTCCAGCGACAGCGCAGCGAGCTGGCTCTCCGCTGACGTGGCGGTAGCCACCGAGGCCGAGTCGAAAGTTGAGCCAGCGCTCTCTTTTGGTGGCCCGACAGCGACGAGCAAGAGGGTTTACCTAGCCTATGCTCGCTACACCACGGGGGGGCGACGTGACGTCTACTTCCGCCGCTCCAGCGACGGGGGGGCGACCTGGCAGAGCCCCCTGCGCCTCGACTCCCTGAGCAACGACTCGCTCTTTGTGAGGCTTGCCGTGCACCCTGGCGCCAGCGCCACCGACGCAGACCACGTCGTGGTCTGCTGGGAAGAGATCAACACCTCAGGGGTAATTCAGCCCAACGTACGCTGCAACCTCTCTCAGGACAGCGGCTCGAGCTTCAGTGGTGACCGGCGAGTCAACCGCATTTCCGGAGACGCCATCCTCCCAGAGATCGCCATAGACAGCGGTCACATCTACGTCGCCTGGCAGCAGGGGGCGTCGATCAACGTCGCCCGAGCAGCGTTGGCCACAACGCCCCTCTCCTTCGCCGACGAGGCGACGCTCTCGTCGCAGCCGGGTAAGGAGCCCAAGGTGGCGACAGACGGTGGTGGTGTGGTGTTAGTGGTTTGGGAAGACCTGCGAGCCCCCCTCTCAGCGCTACGCGGGAGCCGCTCCACAAATTGGGGCGCGAGCTGGCCATCCGATGGCGTGCGCATTGACAACGACGTGGTCGATGGCGACTCGGTGGATCCTGTGGTCGCCTTTCGGCCTGGGGGCAGAGCTTTCGTCGCCTGGGCGGACACCAGCCGTGGAGCCCATGATATCTACACCAACAGCTCGGCGGACGGGGGCGCCACCTGGGGGGCTGTGGCCCAGCGGGTCTCCGGCGGGGTAGCAGGCGCGGTCACATCCAGCAGCCCGCGACTCGCGGTCTCTGCCACAGGGAGCCGAGTCTACGTCGCCTGGGAAGATCTTCGGGATGGCACCCAGCGTGATGTCTACGTCAACCAGAGCCTTGATGATGGTGTCACGTGGAATGTGCCTGACGCACGCGTCGATGAGGCGCTGCCCGCGGGAGCGTCGGACGCACGTGAACCACAGCTCTGCATCGCGGGGAGCCAAATCGTTGTCGCTTGGGTAGAAAACCGCAGCGGAAGCGCCGGGAGCTATACCACCGGGGCCAACGCTGACATCTACGCGTCTTATCTGGAGTAACTCTCCTAAGGCAGCTGGTCGGGTGCGATCCAATGTGATCGATCGTGAGGCGCTGGCTAGGGAGCGGCGGGTCATCGACGGGTTCCGATCACACCCCTAAGTGTCTCATTGCTCGCCTGGTCTCCGAGGCTGTACTAAGCTGCAGCCGTGGAACATTTGGGCTGGGCCTCTCTTCTACCTCCCTTGGTAGCCATCAGCATGGCGATCATGACCCGGCAAGTCTTCTGGGCCTTGGGCAGCTATGTGCTCCTGGGCTGGACGATCATTGAGGGCTGGAACCCGCTCTATGGGGTGATCCGCTCGGTGGACGCCATCGTCTCTGTGCTCTCCTCCCGTGACAATATCTACCTGCTGCTCTTCTCGGCGCTCATCGGGGCCGTGATCAGCTTCACTCAGGTCTCGGGGGGCGTTGAAGGCTTCGTGCGCTGGGCAGAGGGCAGAGGTCTCACGCGGCACCCCAAGCGTTTGCAGCTTTTTACGGTGCTGGTGAGCGGCACGATCTTCTTGGAGTCGTGGTTTGGTCTGTTGGTAACAGGCTCGGTGGCCAAGCCCCTCTTCGACCGCGCGCGCATTTCCCGGGAGAAGCTGAGCTACATTCTGGACGCCACCGCTGCCCCAAAATGCATCCTGATCCCCATCAACGCCTGGGGTGCCTATGTCGTCGGCCTGCTGGCGATCCAGGGCTTCGAAAAGCCCGTGGCGAGCTTCGCTGCATCTTTGCCCTTCAACTTCTACGCGCTTTCAGCCATCGCCACGGTGCTCTTGACGATCCTCGGCGGACGCGACATAGGCCCTATGCGCTGCGCCGAGGCGCGGGTACGCGCGGGTGGACCGCTCCTACGCGAGGGCGCGCAGCCCTTGATGACACAAGAGCTCTCACAGGTGGAGTGCAAGCCAGAGACCCCCCATCGGCCGCTGAATATGCTCCTACCCTTGCTGATCATGTTGGCCATGGTGCCCACAGTGCTCGTGATCACCGGCAAGGGTGATTTTAGCGCCGGCTCAGGCTCCCAGGCGCTCTTTTGGGGCGCGACGTCAGCGCTCTTCTTCGCGGGGCTCGCCTACCTCTTGCAGCGCATCGTTAGCGTGCAAGAGCTGACGGATACCTTCTTCAAGGGTGTGCAGGGCTTGATCCCCATGTTCGTTGTCTTGGTCTTGGCCTTCAGCATCGGCGTCACCACACGCAAATTGGGCACGGGTGTCTTTTTGGCCAACGCCGCCAAGGCCTCCTTGCCCACCTTCTCTATTCCCTCGGTGATCTTTCTCCTTGGGTGCGTCATCGCTTTTTCTACGGGCACCTCGTGGGGCACGTTTTCGATCATGATCCCCATCGTCGCCCCCATGATCCGCCTGCTCGGCTTGCACCCAGGGCTCACCCTTGGCGCCGCCCTAGGAGGTGGCATTTTTGGTGACCACTGCTCTCCCATCTCGGACAGCACCATCGTCGCCTCCATGGCTGCGGGCACCGATCACCTCGACCATGTGCGCACACAGCTGCCCTACGCCCTCAGCGCCGGAGCTGTAGCGCTGATCCTGACGTCAGCCTTTGCGCTGCTCCTCCATTAGATCGCTCAATAGGCCTCAATAGGCCCCAGTAGCTTCCCGTGACGACGCCCCTATGGCACGATGGCGCATTGGAGGAAAGATGCTCGATATTAAGTATGTCCGCGCCCATCCCGAGGTCGTGAAGACCTCGATTCAACGACGCAACCTCAACGCCGAAAAGATCAACGTCGACCACCTGCTCGACCTCGACACCAAGTGGCGTGAGGCGCAGAGCCGGGCGAACGACCTGCGTGGCCAACGCAACGAGCTCTCATCCTCTATCAAGAAGCTCGCCGCTGAAGAGCGAAAAGAAGTGATCAACAAGGTCAAAGGGATCAAAGGGGAGTTGACCCAGATCGAAAAGGACCTCGAGGATCTCGCGACTGAACGTGACGTTTTGTTGCGCCTGCTGCCAAACCTGCTGGCTGACGACGTGCCTGATGGTAAGACCGATGAAGAAAATGTCGAAGTCAGCCATTGGGGCCAGCTCCCAACCTTCGATTTCGAGCCCCGTGACCACGTCGCCCTGGGCGAGATCACCGACACCATTGATTTTGATCGCGCTGCCAAGGTTACAGGCAGCAACTTCTACTACCTCAAACATGAGGCCGTGCTCCTCGAGCAAGCCCTCTGTAGCTTCGCCACCGCGCACCTCCTCCCCGAGGGCTTCATCCCCATCACGACGCCTGACCTTGCGCGCTCTGAGGTCCTCGAGGGCATCGGCTTCGCCCCACGAGGCCCCGAGAAGCAGGTCTACAACGTCGAAGAGACAGACCTCAGCCTCGTTGGGACCGCGGAGATTACGGTGGGCGGCTACCACTCAGGTGAGATCTTTGACGCTGACACGCTGCCGCTCTCCTATCTCGGCTTCTCCCATTGCTTCCGCACCGAAGCTGGTGCCTATGGTAAAGAGTCCCGCGGGCTCTACCGAGTGCACCAATTTACCAAGGCCGAGATGTTCGTCCTCTGTGAGGAAGCCGACTCCACGCGGCAACACGAACGTATCCGCGCACAGGAAGAGGCGCTGCTGCAAGAACTCGGTATCCCTTATCGAGTCGTCAACGTCTGCGCCGGAGACCTCGGCGCTCCAGCGCTGAAGAAATACGACATCGAAGCCTGGATGCCTGGACGTAGCGCCTATGGGGAGGTCACCTCTTGCAGCAACTGCACTGACTATCAGGCCCGGCGCCTGAATATCCGTTATCGCCCGGAGCCTACGGCTTCACCAAAACACGTGCATATGCTCAACGGGACGGCCATCGCCATCAGTCGAACATTGATCGCGATCTTGGAGAATTTCCAGCGCGCTGACGGCTCGGTCTCTATTCCCAAAGCCCTTCACCCCTTCACCGCAGGCGTGAAGGAAATCCCCTGTCGCCGTTGAGGGTACAAGGAATTGATTCTCGGCGCGGGCAGTGGTACAAGCATAGGGCGCGACTCCGCGAAATCCTTAGACTTTCGGCCCGAGCCTCGGTCTTGAGGCGTGCAGGGGAGCCAAACGCATGAAAATCGCATGCGAAAAATGCGGTATCGTCTTCAACATCAACGCTTCACAGGTGCCCTCCACAGGGCTGCAGATGAAGTGTACGTCGTGTTTTCATTCCTTCACGGTGGCTCCACCCACCATGGATCTCCCCAGCAGCGGGGAGCTACCTGATGGTGGGCCTGATTTCGTGCTCAGCAATAGCCCTGAAGATTTTGCGGCACCTTCAGGCTACGTTGACCCCACGACCAAGAACATCACCGCCTATGAGTCTGCTGATGTCCCTGCCCTCGAGCAGGTCCCCAGTGAGATCACAGACCTCCCTGGCCTGCCCCAGCAGCGCCCAGAGATCACAGACCTCCCTGGCTTGCCACAGCAGCGCAGCCCTGAGATCACAGACCTCCCTGGCTTGCCGCAACAGCGCAGCCCTGAGATCACAGACCTCCCAGGGCTGCCCAAGCAACGTGCTCCTGCTC
>JAFCZD010000367.1 GCA_019314525.1 Deltaproteobacteria bacterium | reverse complement strand
TGGCGCTCCCGTTCCTGGCGCTCCCGTTCCTGGCGCTCCCGTTCCTGGCGCTCCCGTTCCTGGCGCTCCCGTTCCTGGCGCTCCCGTTCCTGGCGCTCCCGTTCCTGGCGCTCCTGGTGCCCCACCACTGGGTGGAGCGACCCCAGGTGCGATGGCAGGCGCCGCGGCGATGATGGGTCAATTCAAGCTCTCGAAGATGATCCCTCGCATCAAGCTGATGTTCTCCAACCCCGCTAGCTTCTGGGACGAAATGGCGGGCGATCAGGGCGGCATCAAAGCGTTGCTGCCCACGGTGCTGGTCTTCGTCAGCGCAGTCGCCCTGGCACAATTCATTGGCATGATGTTAATGGTCCTGCGCTCGGGCCTGGCGCGCGTCATTCACTGGTTCTTGCTCGCTGGCGTGATTCAGCTTGTGCTGGGTGTGGGTCTCGGCGTGCTCGCCTGGTATGTGCTGACCGTGCTCATTACGGCCTTCTCCAAGACCTTCGAGGCCACCGAGGGCAGCACCGAGAACGCCTCGAAGGTTGCGTTTGGGGCGATGCTACCAGGCTGGCTCGGCGGGCTTCTGAACCTCACCTCTGTGGGTGCCCTCGGCGGCCTGGGAAGCATCGCAGGCTTTGGCTTTGGCTGCTACTTGATGTACGTCGGGCTGCAACGCTTGGTGGGCGCACCGCAGCAAAAGAGCGCGGGTTACACGGCCGCTGTGATGGCGATCTACTTCTTCGTCATGCTCGTGGTCTTTGGCATTGTTGGAGGCATCACCGGCTGCGTCACCGCCTGCGGCATTGCCTCTTCCTTCGGGTAAAACCCCTAACGGCGCTGAGCCAACGTCAACCACGCACGCTCACCCACCTCTCGTACCGGATCAGGCGAAAACCCAGCTTCATCGAGCCAAGACGCGATCTCCGCGGCGGTGTAGGTATTTCCGCGCTCTGTGCCAGCGAGCATATTCACGGCAAAGAGCGCCGCGCCGGCTGGCTGAGTGCGCCCCTCCTCGACGACGTTTTCGACGACAGCGACCCAGCCTCCCTGAGTCACGTGTGGAGCGATTTTCTGTAGCAGCGCGCGATTCTGCTCGGGGCCCTCGGCGTGAAAAACCTGGGAGATCAGCACCACATCTGCCATGCCCTCCAGGGGCACCTCGGGCTCCTGATAAAAATCACAGACGACGGTCGAGACGCGATCTTGGAGCCCCTCTTTGGCGATCACCTCGCGAGCCACCTCAACCGTTAGTGGGAGGTCCACGAGCACCCCTTCCAGTTGAGGGAAACGTCGCGCCGCCTCGCAGAGGTATTGAGCCGGTCCACCCCCGAGGTCGACGAAGCGCTTGGCTGTGGAGAGCGGTAGAGCGTCCAAAATCGGCCCCAAACGCCCACGGCTCACCTCAGCCATACCAAGGATAAAATTTCGGTTGGCCACAGGATCATGAAGGGGGGACTTGTCGCGCTCAGAGGTCTTCTGACCGTGCCGAACCACCTCATCGAGCTTGGCCCAGGTTTGAAACATATGCGCGCGATGACCCGCGATGTGCGCCATGGAATGGGGTTGACCTGGCACCAGCAGAGCCTCGACGCCCTCAGCGATGGTGTAGCACTTCCCACCTTTGTACAGCAGCTCCATGGCCACCAACGCGTCGCAGATAATAACCACACCGCGAGCCTGAAGACCCAGGGCATCCGCGAGCTCGTCCCCGCTACATGGCCCTCCAGAGAGGTGCTGGTAAATCCCCAGCTCGGCGCCCAAGAGGAGCACACGCGCCTCTTGAAATCCCCCAGAAATGCGCGCGATCCGCGCCCCTAAGCTCTCCTTGCTCTCTGACATGACAGCTCCCTTCAACCCTTCATGAACATCTGCCGGCGCAAGGCACGGAAAGCCTCCGTGCGCTGGCCGAGCACGTCTCGAATCACGAAATCCTCGGCGTCCTCTCGTGTCCCTTCATGCCCACAGGTGAAGAGCGCGATCGTAGGCGCCTTCCCGCGGCGGAAGATAACATCCTGACGTGAGAGCAGCGCCAACTCCGCTGATTGAATCGCCTCTTCAGGTCGCCCATCAGAGGCGGAGTGGCACAAGACAAAACGGCCTCCCTTCGCGAGGTGCCTTCGAGCCACCCTGCAGTAGTCGAAGACATCACCGTGCAACTCTAGCCGCGCCGCAGCGCGTTGTGGATGAGGTGAGACCTTCCCTGCCCCAAACGCGATATAGGGCGGGTTGGCGGTGATCAACTCAAAGAGGGACGGCGCCTGATTTGCCTCGAAATCGCGTAGATCAGCGCAACACACCCGGGCTCGGGCCTCGAGGCCATTGTAGTGGAGAGAACGCTGCGCAAGCTCAGCGCTGACCTTCTGCACCTCCACCCCCACGAGCCGCGCTGTGTTGGGCAGACGCAAGAGGCACAAAAGGCCAACCGACCCCACTCCACAGCCAAGGTCCAACACACTAAGCGCACCTGGCCGCAGAGTCGACGCAGCCCAAGCCAAGAGCAAGTCATCCGTGTTCCAGCGATGACCCGCGTGCAACTGAAAAATCCACCAGGGTCCCGCGAGAGGACCCAAGGTTTCACCTGGAGCCAATGTCACGGAGCGTGGAGGATGATCCGAGGTCATGCCGCAGCTCTACCACAGGGTGTTTATCCACCAAAGGTCTACCGGGGCTGGCATCGGTCACCCAAGGCACGACATAATGGCCACGAAGATCAGCGAGGATCGACCTTTTGCAGCGACTCCCCCTTTTCATTGCCTTTCTCCTCTCCGGTATCGCGGGCATCTCCTACGAGCTTGTGTGGGTCCGCTACGTCGGTCGCGTCGTGGGTCATTCCACGCCCGCCATTGCCGCCACTGTGGCCTTCTTTCTCGCGGGCATTGCCCTGGGCGCCGCGCTCTTTGGCAAGGCCTTCGATCGCACACGACGCCCTCTGCTCGCCTACGCGCTCCTCGAAGCCACTATCGGACTCCTAGCGCTGGCTGTGCCCTCAGCGCTGCTCTTCGTGGAGCGAACGCTGCCAGGGACCGCCTCCATGCCGCTCTCGCTGCTCGCCTGTGGTGTCGTTGTCCTGCCGCCTACCACCCTGCTAGGGGCGACCTTCCCAGCCATGATCCGCGCCGTGCGTGCGCTCCTTGGGCCTGTAGAGGGCACAGCACGCCTCTACGGCCTCAACACTCTGGGCGGCATGATCGGCGGGCTCCTCGCCGCCTTCTGGCTCGTGCCGCGCTTTGGCTACGCCGCCACCAACCTCTCCATGATCGCCTTCAATGGGGCCGCAGCCCTGATGCTGCTCTGGCTCCACTTCCGGGGCGAACACCCAGTAGGAGAGACAAATGCTCTAGCGGAAGCTGAGGCTGCGGCTCCCGCTGAAGTGGTGGCGCCATGCATCTCCTACCCTGCCGCTCTCGCCATCGCCGCCTCCACTGGGTTTTTCGCCATCGCGGTGGAGGTGCTCTGGGTGCGGGCCCTCGCCCTCTCCTTCCCCGGCACCGTCTACGTCTTCTCGGTAGTGCTCGCTGCCTACCTCGCCGGCATAGGCGCAGGGTCATTGCTCCTCGTACCCCTCTCCCGCCGCGTTGGAGCTCGCCCCCTGCTCCCTCTGCTCTACCTCTTCACAGCCCTTGGCGTCCTTGCCAGCGCGCTGCTCTTCCCCGCGTTGACCGATCTATTCTTTGGGTTGGTGCGAGGCGGAACAATCAACAGCTGGAAGCTCTACATCGGCGGCATGGGCTTCGCGGTCTTCGCGGCGATGATCCCAGCGACCCTCGCCATGGGGGCCGCCCTGCCTCTGTTGATCGGGCTCACCAGCCGCGAGAGCCGCAGCCGCGACGCCGGCCACATCTACGCCGCCAACGTCTTTGGCGGCACCGCTGGCAGCCTGATGACGACCTTCGGACTGATGCCACTGCTCGGCCTCTCACGAACACTCACCCTCGCTGCCACGGGGTACCTGTTGGTGGGTACCCTCTTGACCCGGCTGACAACCATTCGAATCGGAGCGCGTCAGGGGCTCATGCTCACAACCTTTGCCATGGGGCTTGGCGCTGTCTTTGGCGTTCATCCTGACCTCACCCCTGCGGAAACATTCAATAAGGACCACAAACTCCTCTATCAGCGGGATGCGCCATCGGGCACCATCGCCATCCATCAGCGGCGCCAAGACGGTCGCCAAATCCGCTCCCTTGAGGTCAACAATTTCTATGGGCTCAACGAAACGCACCCTCGCACTGTAGCGATGCAATATCGGCTCGGGCACCTTCCACTTCTTCTACATCCAAGGCCACGCAAAGCGCTGCTCTTGGGTTTCGCCACAGGAAGCACCCTTGCGGCCATGGCTGCCCATGATCTCGAGCAACTAGACTGCGTTGAGATCCACGCGGATCTCCTGCACCTTGCCCCCTATTTTTCGCACGCCAACCATCGCGTCTTCGAACATCCCCGCGTGCACCTCTTCGCAGCAGACGGTCGTCGCTTCTTACTCGCTCATGATGAGGCGTATGACGTGATCGTCTCCGATCTCTTTTTACCCCGAAACCCTGGTGTAGGCGCGCTCTACAGCCTCGAGCATTTTCATGGCACACGGCGCCGGCTGAAGACCGGCGGCATCTTTGTCCTCTGGCTGCCCTTGTGGCAACTCTCCCCCTGGGAAACAGGCGTCATCGTCCACACCTTCCTCGAGGTCTTCCCTCGAGCCACCGCGACTCTCGGCAACCCGAGCGTGACGCGACCGGCCCTGGCCTTGATTAGCCCTGCTCCCACAAAAGTGAGCGATGGCCTGGAGAGTGCACTGAAGGCTCATGTGCGCCGATCACTCCAACGTGCCTTTGGCAAGGATGTACACCCGAGCGAACGTGGCACGATGTTCCAACTAAGCACAGTTGCCCTTCAACGCTGGGCTGCCGACAAACCCCTCAACACCCTCGACAAACCCGTGATCGAGTTTTCAGCGCCACGCACGCTGATGACCCGCCAGTTAGCCCAAAAGAGGGGGGGGCTGGCTACCGCCAATATGAAGTATATCGGGCAGCTTCCCCCCTAACGAGTCCCCGAGCATGGCACCTAACGACTCTCCTAGCCCAGGTTCTGACAACCTGGTAGGCTGAAGCTGAGGCGCAGACCATGCCAGACAAGTCCAGTCAAAGCCGCCCCACCATCAATAAGGCGCGAGTGATCATCCTCGATGAGAGTGAGGTTGTTCGTTATCTGCTCGAGAGCCACCTCGAGGCCAAGGGGTTTGGCGCCCTCGCTGTGGAGAGTTACGAAGAACTCGAAACGCGCATCACCGACTCTGAGCCAGCGATGGTGCTCGTAGACATCGACATGCCAGGCATCAACAGGGATGAGGTCTGCCATCGCCTGCGGAAGGAGGCGGCCGCCCCCGCGCTGAATGTCGTCCTCATGTCCAAGCTCTCTGAGAGTGAGCTGTCGTGGATGGCGGTGAACTCGGGAGCCAACGGATTCCTCTCCAAGCAACATGGCATGGACACGCTCGCACCTCACCTCAACAAGTTGCTGGCGGCGCTCTCGGAGCCCAGCAAGAAAACCCAGCCCAAGCCATCTCTGCGAGCCCCCCGGAAACGTGAGGCGACGCTACGATCGTTCCGCCCACTGGACCTCGCCTCAGGCTATGAAACCCAGAAGGACTCAGAGCCAGACTTCGCAGCTGGCTCCCTCATCGAGGCCCTAGAGGCGGCCGCAGACGCGGCGGTCGACGAGGCCAATGATAAGGACATCTCCTCAGGAGACTGAACGGACCACTACTCCAACTCTAGTGGCTCGGGGAAAAGGTGCCCCTTCTCCCGTTTGGAGCGCAGATAACGCTCATTGTGTGCGCACACACCCGTGACCAGAGGCACCATCTCTGCGACGTGTACGCCCATAGATTCCACATGCTCACGCTTGAGCAAGTTATTGGAGAGCAGCCGGATAGGCCGTCCACCCAGAAAATACGCGAGCACGATTCCTGCGTCGGTGAAATCG
>JAFCZD010000366.1 GCA_019314525.1 Deltaproteobacteria bacterium | reverse complement strand
CAGTTCCGAGTGATCGGGCAAGGAGGTGACGATGGCGTGGTCCGAGGCGAGATCGGCGGCCTCTAACCAGGCGACCCCATCACCATGGTGCACAATCCTCTTGTTTGGTGTGGGGGCTGCGACCATGTCGCGAAGATTCTAGCGGGGACCGAGGAGCGTCAGGAGCAGGGCTTTCTGCGCGTGCATGCGGTTTTCGGCCTGGTCGAAGATCACGCTGCGTGCATGGTCGGCGACCTCATTGGTGACCTGAAGAGCGCAGCGTTGGCTTGATAAGGCGCCAAAATGGCGTTGCGTTGTTCTTCTTCACCTTCTTGGCCCATGGATGTCCAGACATCGGCGTAGAGCACCTGGGCCCCCGTCGTCGCGGCCACAGGGTCTGTGGTCACCTCAATGGTCGCGCCCGTGCTGGCGCCAACCTGCTGGGCTTTGGCGATCTCCTTGGCGTCGGGCGCATATCCTTCGGGAGTGGCGATGGTCAGCGTCACACCAAGGCGCGCTGCACCATGGGCAAGGGAGTGCGCGACATTGTTTCCGTCGCCCACATAGGTCACCTTCAAGCCGTTGATATCGCCAAAACGCTCGATCATCGTCTGGTAGTCGGCCAACGCCTGGCAGGGGTGCAGCAAGTCAGAGAGCCCGTTGATCACGGGGATGCTGGCGTGCTCGGCGAGGCCTTCGATATCAGCGTGGGAAAAAACCCGGGCCATGATGGCGTCAACATAGCGTGAGAGCACCTGCGCGGTGTCGGCGATGGTCTCACCCCGTCCGAGTTGCAGATCATTTTGGCCGAGGACCATCACCTGACCGCCAAGCTGCATCATGCCAGCGGTGAATGACACTCGGGTCCGCGTTGATGGCTTCTGGAAGAGCAACGCAAGAATTTTGCCGGTGAGGGCCCCACGCACGCGCTGTGGGCGCTCCTTGATTTCCTTGGCCAGGGCGAGCAGGCCTTGTAAATCGTCAGCTGTCAGGGTGTGTAGTCCAACGAGATCTTTGGCGATCATCTCTTCTCCTGTGTGTTGCTGCGGGTTGGCTAGAAGGGCCCCATCTTGCTCGGCGGAAGTTGTGGGGATGCGCGAAGAAGATGCCGGAGAAGGGACTCGAACCCTTACTTGCGTAAGCAAACGGGATTTTGAATCCCGCGCGTATACCAATTTCGCCACTCCGGCAGCGAGGTACACTCACTGCCCCGTTATGTATGCCCTTAAGGGAGGTAGGTCAACGGTTGAGAGGCTCAATCCGTCATTCGACGCGAAAAATGCTGAGGCCTGGCGCTCGAAGGCGATGGGCTGGTCTAAGGCTTGAGCAGCGTGGCCCAGTCTCTTCGCTGGTGAAGGACACGGAGGATCTCCACGCGGCGATCCTGAACGCGATAGAAGACGAAGTGGTACTGCTCATGTCGAAGTGATCGCAAGCCAGGTTTGATATGACCACGATGCTGGCCCAGCGCCTCAGGGTCCTCGGCCAGCGTTTGGATCGTCATCTCGAGTTGGCGCAGATATTTCGCCATTTGCCGACGTCCCCAGCGCCCTAGCGTGTAGTGACCGATCTCCTCGAGATCTTGGCGTGCCCGTAGGGTGCGCAGAATGGTATAGGCCATTTATGGGGCTGATTTCGCGATCACGTCGTCGATGATGGCCTGCATGTTGTGCTCTTCGACTTCACCGCGCTCGGCCTGATCCCAGCCCAACTCGATCTGTGCCCTGAGCCACTCGTCATAGAGCAGGGCTTTTGTACGGCGCTCCTTCCAGAGCCGGAGCCCCTCACGCACGATCTCCGAGGCGCTGGTGTACTCGCCAGCCGCGATGGCCTCTTCAATCTCTCGCTCCATAACTGGTGTCAGCGACACATTGGGCATCGGAACCTCTCCCATTGATCGTGGCGCGATGTCAGGAAATGTCAATTCTTGACGGCGCACGGTGGCGTGACTCAGCCATTGAGCGCAAAGAACGCAGCGTGGCTCGCGCCGAAGATGTGCGGGGTGCGGCGGAGAATAGCGGCCACCGCCGGCTCCCGCGCGAAGCTCTTGTCCATGAAGGCTCGCGCTTCACGCCGTTGCCAGCCATCGTCTGAGTCGAAGCCTGTGTAGAGGGAGAGGTCCCTGTCTGTCTCCAAGTCCCGTGTTTGCAGCGTCTCCTCTGCTGGAGACGCGTGGGGCAGGTTGAGCAACGAGACATTGAGGAAAGTGATGACGGAGGCGTGATCCGCCACGAAGCGCAGCGTCAACTGGGCTTGGTCGCGATCTTCGCCAGGCACGCCGAACATCACATAGACGTAGGTGGCGATGCCGGCTTTGCCCAGGGCATGCAACGCACGCGAGGCCTCTGCGAGAACGATGCCTTTGTTCAGCCGTGCGAGCGTTTGGGGAGAACCGGATTCCAAGCCTAATTGCAGCATCGCGCAGCCGCCTCGCTTCAGCCGCTGGCAGAATTCTTCGTCGGTGAGGTCTTTGTGAATGCGCGCGAAGCCGTACCAGGGGATCGTTTCTCCCAAGTGGAGCGCGCCGAGCTCGCTCGCCTCTCGGAGGGTCCGCGGTGGAATGGCGCTATCTGTGAGGTGTACCAGACCTGGGCCCTTGTGAGCGGCGATCTGGGCGGTGATCCGCGCAAATATTTCTCCGAGGGGCGCGCGGTTGGGCTTGAAGCGCTCTCCTTCGGTGGCTTCAGGGCAGTAGCGGCAGCGCTTCCAATAGCAGCCCGTGCTGGTGGACACGGGGAGCACGGGGCGCGGCGCGAGATAGAGTGGCCAGGGGACGTCAGAGAAGCTGGGGATGCCATCGCGCGCTGGTTTCTTATGGTGGCCAAGGAGCGCGAGAAGCGGCGCTTCTCCCGCGCTGAAGACGAGGTGGTCGATGGCGGGCGCCAGGCTTTGAGGCCCAAGTTGTCGGTGCCAGCAGTGGATCAACCCGCCGCCTGCGACCACGGGCACTTCACGAGGCAGGGCGCGGCGCAGCATGCCCGCGAGGGTCATGGCCGGGAGCGCTTGATGCAGGTAGTTGATGGAGATCCCCACCACGCGCGGCTGCTCAGCTACGACGCGCGCCGCGAGGGAGGCGAAGGTCTGGTGGTAGGGCGACGATGAAGGGTCTTCTGCGGCTCCTAGGAGGTCGTTGTGGCGCAGGGGGCTGGCCTCAGGGTCGTGATAGTCGGCCAGCTCGGGCCGGGCTCTGCCTGGGCTGAGGCTCAGCGTGCGTTGCAAGGCCGCTACGGCGCTGTGGTGTCGATCCCGGTCTGTGTAGCCGGCCTCCGAGCGCAGCTGCTGCAGGGCTCGCGAGCGCTGCCGTAGGGCGCGACGGTCTTGGGTCGTGTGGGCCGTGGACTCAGGCACCCCTGCGATAAGCTCGTGCAGCGCTTCGATGTTGGCGTCTATGACCGTGACAGTGACGCCCTCTTTGCGCAGCGCCTCGGCCAAGATCAGGACACCCACAGGGGGTTCGCTGGGCAGGGACACGGGAGGGTTGAGGAGGACCAACTCGCTCATTGGGTTTGTCTTGCCCTAAAAAGAGATCGTGCCAACGGTAAAGGTTTCCTTCGTTTCGGTGAGGCGGAGCGTCAGTGAGCGCATAGAACTTGGTGCGGATCTTATAACGACCGCGCATGGCGCGACGCACAGCATAGACCTCGGGGCCGTAGCCACGTGTGAAATCACGGCTCACCAATCCGCCGATGCGTGTGCGGTTGTGTCCGTAGTAGGCCTTCTCGTTGGACGGCTCCACCACGTGAAGGTCCATATCCGTGTTGTCGGCGTCCCAGGTCATGACGATGCGCACGTCCATGTTGAGGTGCTTGACCAGCCGTGGATCCACAGGGATCTGCTGGAGCCCCACGCGGCGCGCCTTGGGTAGGATGTTGTTCAACTCCGTCAGCGCGATGACCTCGATCTCGTTGAAGCGTTGCCAGCGCTGCATCACCACCTTGGCTAGAAGCTCGAGGGCGCGCTTGTAGTCGTTTTTTGCGGCCTGGCGCGCGCCACGTTGGCGTTTGGCGCGCGTCTTATCCGCTCGGCGTTCGAGCACCAGGGCTAGGTCGCGGAAGGATTGCGGCTCCTCCGGGCGCAAGCGTCGCACAGCGTCGAAGAGCTGCGCGCTGAGGTCTAACTCGCCGATCTGCGCCAACCGATGGGCCAGGACCCGCATCAGCGCCGGGTTTTCCAGCTCTAGCTCAGCGAGGTTGGAGAGGATGCGTAGGGCGATGACCGCTCTCTTCTGGCGCCGGAAGGTGTGGGCACAGTCAAGGTAGAACGCAGGAGCTGCACCATGCTTTTTTCGTTGCTCTAGATAAACCGCATAGCGCTTGCTAGCCGGTGCAGCCTTGATGGCGGCGATGTAGGGCGTCTTGGGGTCCCAGGCTTTGATGGTGATCGACGGTTGCGGTCGTTGCGCGTTCTTGCCGCCTCGTTTGCCCTTTGTCTTCGCCATGGGAGCCTCGCGGGCCTCTGACATGGCGGGCGCTGGTGAAGGTCGCGCCCGGACGGACTTCTTCGCGCTGCTATGCCGTCTGGAGCGGGGGCGAGCCGCGCGGCGCCGGGGTCTTCTCTTCTTGCGCGCACGCACGCCATAGCGGTAGTTCTTCGGGTATTTGAAGCGTGTGTTCCACCAGTTGACGCGCTGCTCCCACAGGCGCAACACGTGTTGCAGCTTGGAGGCCTGCTTGCGCTGATAACTCTGCTTACGCTGTGCCATGGTTTGTTCATACTGCGCGCGCATCTTCTTCAAGCTCGCGGGCGGGTGGATCTCGTGCTGCAAATACTGCGAGAGGGTCTCGAGGACGATCAGCGAGGTCTCTGCCGTGACGATGCCGTAGTCGCGGCCCACCTCCGAGATCCGTTCGGCGTTGCGCTCGGGGAAGATCATCAACTCGGCGACCTTCTTCTGCGCCCAGGCGCGGCGCAGGATGTTACCTGCGACGGCGTCCTGTCGTGAGATAACGAAGCTTTTTTCGCTGGTGGCTTGTTTGCCATAGCCAAAGTGCAGGGTGAGCGCGGCTTCATGCCCTTTGAGCTTGCCGACAAGATCGAAGCTGCCTTGCACCGGCGTGGGCAGGCTTGGGTAGATGCCTGCTGTCTCGTTGTTCTTGGCGTCGGCGCGGAGGAACGAAAACGCAGGCGCCCCAATTTTCTGGGCGGCTTTTTCGGGTGAGACCCGACGCAGGTTGAAGTAGGCCCCGCCGGTTCGCAGCGCCAAATAGCGCAGGAGATCGTGGCTGGCGGTGGAGGTGCTGTTGATGGTGTAGATCGGCGTCTTGACTTTGACGGGATCTTCGAGCCCGAAGTTCGAGACGCCATCGGAAAAGAGCAGGTTCAGGCTGGCCCCACGCACGCGGGGGAGGGCCCCAATTTGTGTACCGCCGTCATAGCGCACCGCACGCAGCATGGTCAGAAGGGCTTGGCGTTGGGCGGGCAGCTTGAAGCGACGGGGTCTCTCAGCAGCGTTGGAAAAGAGCACCACCACAGCCTCGACGCGAGCTTGGCCCAGTCGCTTGAGGTAGGCGTCGAGCAACGCGAGTTCGCTTTTGTGATCGGCCTTTGCACGCGAGAGGGAGGCGTCCCAATAAACGGCGATGCGCTTGGGGGGGGCGCCAGCGTTGGCTCGCGTGCCCTCCTGGGGCCGGTGGCGGATGGCGAAGTAGACCTCTCCGTCGGGAGCACGCTCAACCCTGACAGGGCGCTCCTCGTTGCGTGGTAGCGCGATGTAGAGGTCCTGTTTCAACTGGGCGTTTTTCAGGGTGGCCTGGGTGACGAAGCTGTCATGCCAGCGGGAGAAGCTCAGGCCTTTGGGACCACCATGGGCCACCACAGGCTTCACCACAGCCTTCACAACCTCCACACGCAGCGAGAGCTTGCCCACCCGGTCGCGGAAGCTCAGAGGTAGATAGTAGGTCGCTTGTCCGCGGATGGTCTCTGTTTCCGACACGGTGCTGACGCGGATCGTGCGTGTCCCGCGCCCAGGAATGGGGAAGACGCGCGTCTTGAAGTTGCTGCCCTTGGTCCACTCTACGAGCCCCGGATCGATGCCCTTGCGCACCTCGGTCTCGAAGACCTGCCGCCCCTTGTCCTTGTCCACCACCACGCCCTCCACCATGGCGCCATGCACGTCTAGAGCGTAGCCGCTCACAGCCGCCCCCTCGGGGAGCGGGAAGTAGAGGTCCCCTTCCATCACCGCGGAGTTGGGATTGTAGAAGGTCATGGTCATGGTGGTCTCGGCGAGGTGCCCGACGATCTTGGCGTCGATCTTCACCTCCGAGAGCTTCAGCGGCTGCGATCGATTGTTCTGGCGCACCATCAGCGCGGGGGGCGGAAGCGGACGGTGCCAGAAGGCTCGCGGGGTGCGGCCTTGGGGCTGGGACCAGCCAGATGGAAGGGCCAATAAGCTGGTGAGCACGAGAATCGAGATGCGCATGGATACCTCACTCGCAGCAGGAACAGGGTACAGGCCTTGGACGCACGAGCGTCGCAAAGGGTTTGGACTTATTGTTGTGTGGAGTGATGTTCACCCGAAGACGCTTCAGGGGCAAGGCTGGCGAGGACGCGCTATTCGTCGAAGCGTTTTCCGAGGCGCTCCGCGATGTCTTCAGCGTGCAACGGGCGGCAGAGGTAGAAGCCCTGGCCCAGGTCACAGCCGAGGTCGCGCACGCGCCGCAGTTGTGTAGAGTTTTCGATACCCTCAGCCACGGTCTCGATGTTGAAGCTCTCAGCCATGGCGACGACGGCGCGGATGATGCCCGCGTCCTGTTGGCTCTCGATACCTTGGACGAAAGACATGTCGATCTTGAGCCGATTTACGGGGAGGTGTTTGAGCTGCGAGAGGGACGAGTAGCCCGTGCCAAAATCGTCGACGGCGATAGAGAAGCCCTGCGTTTGCAGCTGACAGAGCGCGTCTCTGGCGCGTCCGGCGTCTTGCATACACATCGACTCTGTGATCTCGAGGGTCAGCAGGGTGGGGTCGATGCCGTGGTCGTGGGCGGTGTGGGTGATATCTGTGACGAGGTTGGCCTCATGGAGTTGCAGCGCTGAGAGGTTCACCGCCACTGGGACCACGGGCAACCCCACGTCGAGCCACCGTCGCATATCAGCGCAGACGCGGTCATAGATTTGAGCGCCCGCGTCAACGATCAGGCGCAGCTCCTCGAGGATTGGGATGAAGCTCGCGGGGGACATCTCACGCAGAGGAGAGCTGCTGAAGCGCATCAGGGCTTCCATCGCGACGAGGGCACCATCGGTGAGCCGATAAATAGGCTGGTAGACCGCTTGAACTTCGTGCTGCTCGAGGGCACGGGTAAGGTGGTCTTTGACGGTCAGAAACTCTATAGCCTGCCGGTTGAGTTTCTCGGTGAAGAAGACTCGTTCGCGCCCGGACTTGCGCGCCTCGCTGAGGGCGACGCTGGCATGGGAGACGACCTCCTGTGTGGTATTCCCGTCCTCGGGGTAGGTGGCTATCCCGACGCTCACCGAGAGGCGTGCTTCTTCACCACCTTTGAGCGGGAAGGGCCGGGTGGCTTCCTGCTGCACCTTATCAGCGAGCAGAATCAACTCCTCTGGATGCTCGAAAGACGCCACCACCAACGCGAACACATCACCGCCGATGCGGGCGAGAGTGTTTGCGTCACCCGTTACGCGCCCAAGGCGCATGGCGAGCTGTTTGAGCAGGAGGTCTCCCACCTCGCTGCCATAACTCTCGTTGATGTAGACGAAGCGGTTGATGTCCACCAGCAGCACCGCACAGAGCTGCTTTCGCGCTTGGGTCGCCGCGACCGCACGATCGAGGAGCTCGGTAAAGAGCACACGATTGGGCAGCGACGTCAGCGGGTCGATATAGGCTAGGTAGCGGAGGTGTCCTTCAACGGCGTGCCCCGGCTGAACGGCGAGCCCCGGCTGAACGACGTGGCCAACGCTGACATAGCGCAGCTCACTGTCTCCGTCGCCCGGCCCTCCAGATATGGGAGCGATGGTTTGATCGACCTCGAAGGTTTTCCCATCTCGGTCGCGGTTGACGAAGCGCTCGCGCACAGGTTCACCCGCGCTGAGGCGCGCCCAGAGCCGACGGTAGAAGCTCTGGGGCATCTCCCCGGACCTCCACAAAGCTGGCGTGGCCCCGAGGATTTCTTCATCGGAGAAGCCGGTGATGCGTTGTACCTCCTCACTCGCATAGCCAATGGAGAGCTGCGCGTCGGTGGCGGCGATCCAGCCCTCATTGGGCTTGCTGAGGTCGTCGAGGGCTTGCTCGATGCGTTGGTCTCGTTGGGGTTGTTGTGTGAGGTCGCGCCCGATGGCCAGCACCGTTCCCTGAAGCAACACCAGGGTGATCTCCACAGGGTAGCTGCTCTTGTCTCGGCGCCTATGCTGAGAACGGATCACCACAGACCCGCTGGCCAGCCCTTGCATCGAGGCCAAGAGCTGCTTGACGTTTTGCTCGTTCTCGCTGGAGATGACATCCAAAGGGGTCATCTCGCGCAGCTCCTCGCGTGTATATCCGAGGTTGCGCGCTGCGCTCTCGCTCACATCTGCGAAGCGTAGCGTTTGGCCGTTGAGGAGATAGACCTCGAGGCGATCGCTGCCGAGGGCATCCACGAGAGAGAGGTTGGCGGCATCTTGCTCGGCCGCGCGCAGATCTTCGCCCAAGGCCACGATGGCCGCTGGCAGCTGATCCGCCGGCGTCTCTAGCAGCGCGTCAACGCTCGCGTGGAGCCTCCGGAGCGGACTTTGAGGACGGGAAGCCATGGAAGTGTAGATTTTGGCCACTTTTGGGGGGGAAGTCCAGTTGACGCTATTCCGTGGGCTTCACCGAGCACGTAACCCCCGCTGGTTTGGTGACGTATTCTCTGCAATGACTGACTCCTTCGATCGCAGACGTTTCCTCGGTGGCCTCGGCGCGTCGGGCTTGCTCTCGGCCTGTGGTTTTGCGAGCAAGCCCTCGGCCCCCGAGGGTGTGCAATTGCCCCCTAGAAGTACACCACTTATCGACCTCAAGGTCCCAGAACACCTAGAAACGGCGAGCTTCGCCCTTGGGTGATTTTGGGGTCCCGACGCCCAGTTTGGGTGTCTCAAAGGTGTCTACCGCACCCGTGTTGGGTACACCGGTGGCATGGCGGGCTCACCGACTTATGCCGCCATCGGGGATCACTCTGAAGCTTTCCAGGTGGACTTCGACCCAACGCAGGTTGGCTACGAGGCGCTCTTGGCGTTGGTGTGGGCTGGGCATGTGGCGACACAAAGCGCTTCGTCGAAGCAATACCAGCCAGCAATCTTCTTTCATGACGACGCTCAAAAGCGGAAGGCCGAAGAGAGTCGCGCCGCGCACGCGGCGAAGCTTCAGGTGACGGTTGACGGGATCAAGACCCCGATCTTGGCCCTTGGGACTTTCACCTTGGCTGAGGATTACCACCAGAAATACAGCCTACAGAACGAACGAACCCTCGCCGCGGATTTCAAACACCACTATCCCAGCGTTGCAGCGCTCATCGGATCGACTGGCGCAGCACGCGTCAACGGCTACCTCGCCTTCAAGGGGAGCGACGAGCAGTTGTTGCAGGA
>JAFCZD010000365.1 GCA_019314525.1 Deltaproteobacteria bacterium | reverse complement strand
GTCCAGGGTCGCGCGCACGATGGGGAACCATTTGTTCTCCCAGGCATCGAGCTCCTTGAACTCCTTGCGCGGCAGCAGCGGGGTCAAAGGGGCTGGCGGCAGCTCATCCATGACGGCGGCGCGAATCAAACGCCACGCCTTGTCGAGTTCGGCCTCGTCAAAGCCGTGTTGGCGCAGGATCTCGGCGATCTCTCCGCGCTGCAGCCCGTGTAAGAACTGCATCACCCGCTTGAGCTTGTCCGAAAAGCGTACCGGCATGCCTGCTCCCCCCTGCGTGTGGCGATGGTGGCGCCCTGATGGACTCCAGGCATGCTCATACCATGCGGACTGGCGCTCTGTCGATGGCGCCTGGTGCTCTGTGTAGGGCGACTGGCAGCTTTTGCCTCATGACTGCTGTATTTTTTTCATCTGCCTGTCGCCTTCTTCCCCTCGACTGCCGGCTTCCCGTACACGACTGTCGCCCTTAGTCGCTGGACTTCTCTTTAGTTGTGACGGACTGCCACTATATTACCCATGCCTGCCAGGCAGGCCGATGGTCACCATTGACAGTCTGCTGGACGTGATGTGCAGGCTGGCGCTCACTACTGACAGTCTGCCGGATTTGATATGCAGGCTTGCCCTCGCGAGCCAACAGTCACCTTCTGAGGAAAGCACCTTTAACGGCCGACACATCCGCTTTCAACGGCATTCCAGCCATGCTCCAGCAACATACGCACCCAAACACCTAGGCCCCCATCTGCTGTGGCCTGGTCGGGAAGAAAGGCGTCGGGAAAGAAGGCATCATGGAGGCTGTTGAGTCCAGCTTCGTGGGAGACTCCCTGCCAACCGGGCGGCATGCAGAAATCCGAGAAGATCGCGCAGCGTTCTGTGCCCACACGAGAGCATGGGGAAACGGGTAGAAGATGTCATGATCAAAGCCCCTGCTCAAAAGCACCATGGTCGACCAAGCGGTCTGAACGAGAGACGCCGTTGACGGACACGCCAGCTTTCAGGCTGCTGTCGATGGTCGCAGGATTGACGCCCGCGTCGATGGCGAGGCTGCCTGTGACCATACTCCCGTCGGCGGCGAAAAACGGCGCGCCGGCTGCCACTGTCTGCAGCCGCACCAAAGTGTAAGTCCCGCTGGCATCGTCGAAGCCATCGAAGGTGGTGCCGACGCCGCGCATGGTCAGGCCCTCCACGCGGAAGCTTAGGGGTGGGTCGCTCGCTGTGATCCCTGTATCGCCCGCGCTCCGACGCTGCGCACGAAAGAGGGCGATGGGCGCATCAGCCTCCACAGCTACATTGATGAACAAGGCATCCAGCACATTGCCCACGTCGAAGGCCGCCTCAGGGGGCGAAACGATGGTGGCCAACTGGCAGCTCAGGTTGACGAGGGAGCTTGTGCTGCGACCGGGGGCCCGAGTGTCAAAGGGCCGCGGCCCAAAACGCACGCAGGACGCAAAATCACCGCTGATGAGGGTGTCTTGAGCCAGCACGCCGTCACCAAGGAGCATCCCGTGCTTATGGGTCGCGCCCCCTACCGTACTGAGCACGCGCAAACGAGTGACGTGGTGCAGGCCATCAACGCAGTCTTCAACCCAGAGCCCAATACTGTTCTGCCCCGCAACCACAGTCAGGTTTTCGATAGTCACCGAGGAGATGCCGCCTTGCACGGCCAGCGTGGCGGAGAGCCTGTCCCAAAGTTTCCCGAGCTGCCACCACGAAGGTTCCGGGGCGAAATCCAAGACCACCTGCGCTGGGTCTGTGCCCATACCACGCAAGGTCAAAGGCCAAGCGATGATTGCCTGGCCGGCATACGCCCCAGCGGCAGGGTAGACTTCAACGACGCCGCCCGGCCAGACGCTCCAGACGGCGCGCTGTAGCTCGTTGGCATCCGTGGGCGTGAAATCACAGCTCGCCGCGCCACAGCTCTCGCCCACGCGCACAACCATGCGTCGCCCGCTGTGGGCGCTGCGCTCTTGAAAGGCGCCCGGCAAAATGTCGTGGCGACCTGCCAGGGACACCCCATCAAGGCTGCGGCCCTCGCCAGGGATAACGGTGCCCGCGGGGTAGTTGGCGTCTGCCAGAATGCGTGGCGAGAGCGGCGACTCGAGGCTTGCCAAGCCAAGATGGTTGCCGCTGATCACATGCCCTGTGGTGTTCGCTTCCAGACCAACCACCGGCGCGCCGACACCCTCGAAGACGTTGTCAACAACACTCAACGCCTCCGTCTCGGCCGACGCCTGCATAAGATCGCCGCCCATGGCGGCGGGAGAGACAACGACGTTGTTTGCGAAGATCAACCCCCGCACGCCTTGGGCGTCAACTCTGAAGGGCTCCCCCTCGAACGTCACGAAGGAATTGTTGATCACGCGGCTGCCATGGGCGGCTCGCAGACCAATGTTCTCCTGAAAGAAACCAGAGAAGTAACAATTGCGCACGGTGCTCTGAGCGCCAAGATAGACGGAACCCTTGATCCCGTTGGAGTCAACCCTTTCGACCACGGCGAACGCTCGAACATTTTCGATCAGATGCCCGGCGCTTATGCCACTTGTCGGTGGCTCGGTGGCGGCGTCCACATCGATATTCCAGGCCGAGATCGCCGCGCCCCCGTCGACAGCGACAAAGATGGAGAGGCGCTCCACCCGGCTGCCATCACCTGTCAACTGGATCGCCCCGCTGCGCCCCGAACCACACTCGAGCAGCACCCTCTCCGCTGGGACGCCCTCAGCGGCCCCTATCCAGCTCATGGCGGGCAAGCTGACGCAACCGACGTAATGGGCTATTTGGCCGCCATCGTCGTGGATCAGGATGCGCGCGCCTCCAGTGGATATGGCAGCAGTAGCGGCAACCACGGCCGTGGTGCCCGCGTAGTCGCAAGCCGTGATCTGCTGCCCTAGAGCGTTGAGGTGCGGACAACCCTCGGCGCTCATGCCCACATGCACGTGTGGCAGGGCCACAACGCGCAGCTCTACGGTGATTCGAGTTGGGCTTGCCCCGGCCGCCGAGACCACGAGTTGCCCTTGGTGCTCGCCCGCCGCAAGCCCGGTGCTGTTGGCGTGCACCTCGATGCTCGCCTCGGTACCGCCTGGCGTCGCGACCTGAGCGCTGAGCCAGGACACATCCGCCGAAAAAGAGAGAGCGCCCACGGGGCCACCACCGACCCGTCTGATCGTCGAGACAAAGCCGGCCTCATCACCCGCCTCGAGCCATTCAAAGCGCCAGCTGCTCGGGCTCGCCTGCAAGAGGTCCCAGGCCGCCGCTTCTTGTGCGTGATCAGAGGAAGAGCCGTCCAAGCCGCCGTCCATGGCCACGCCCGCGACATCGGCGGACGGGTCTGCGCCATCGGTGGACGTCACGCTCGGGTCGAAGCCAAAGCGGGCACACCCCACCAGCATGACCGTGAATACCAACGCCAAGGGGGCGTGCACGCGCGAGCGCACACAAAGGGTGGATGTGCCGCGATGCTCTGCGCCGTGACGCTCTGGTTGGGCAGCGAGTGACATCGTCGAGAACCCGGGTAGTTGGTGGTTAGAATTGTCGACGGACGCTGCAGACAAGTCAAACGGCGAGGCGCTGCCGGTGGTGGTGAAGATACCCTCACGAGATCGAGCAGCGCTTCGCTGGCGTGAGCCATAGCCGCCTCTTCTGAGGCGTGCTGCGTGGTGTCGAGATCTTCGCGGCCGCCCTCTTGAAATGAGCATCAAGAACAAAGGTATCGAACCCATCCATCGCAAAGAAACCACCCCACCAAGTAAACACCATCAGCGTTCATTCGCGCCATGTACTGGTCGCGCAGCTGAGCCTCCAGTGCGGTCATTAGAGCTTCATGTACTACAAGAGGTGGCGATCTTGAGGGCTGCACGCCTCACCACACGGTTCTTCCCCCGGTCAGCAATGAACGGACGGAGTTGCTCAGCAAGCCCCAGATGGCAAAGATTCGCCGCACCGCGCCTGAGATCATCGTCGTCCCAGTGTGTTTGGTCATCCAGACCGGAGAGTATTCTCTCCATGAGGTCCATATGCAACACCGCCAAACTCGCGATCCCACCATAATCCGGCAAAACACCCGCCCAACCACCAGTCCCATGCTATTCTAAGCGTGGAGAGCCACCATGATTCTAAGATTCGCAGCCTTGAACTTTCGGTCCTTCCGAGGTCGCGGTGAAATCAGCTACATCTCCACATCTCGCAAGGACAGCCCCGACTGGCGCTTTCAAAGCCAGCACGCTCCACATGGCGTGCTCCCATTGGTTGGCGTTTGGGGCGCCAACGCATCGGGGAAAACCAACCTGCTCGCAGCCTTGCTCGAGACCCGTCGTCTCGTTCGCAGCTCTTTCACGGATCTCGAGCCCGACCAAAAGGTGCCCTGGGTTCCATGGCGCATGACCTACGACCCTCAGCACCCGGCAGGGGCAGAACTCGACATTGCCCTCACAGATGATACACGCGTGCATTTTGGCTTTCGCGTCGACGAGGGGGGGATCCAAGAAGAGTGGCTCTATCGCTACCAGGGACGACGACGACAGGTGCTCTACCACCGACAGCGCGCTGAAGAGCAGCCTTGGTATTTTGGCCCCGCGTTGAAGGGGCAGCGCCATCAAATTGCCGAGGCCACCCGCGACAACTGCCTCTTTCTCTCCACGGCGGCGCAGCACAACAATGCAACGCTGCTCCCGATCTTTCGCGCCATTGTGGACGGCATTCGTCCCGAACGCCGCATCGAACTGCGAGGAAGCCCCCTCTTCGCGAAGGACGAGGCGCTACTCAGCGAAGACTTTCGTCCGACGCTGCTGCGCCTTCTCGCCGCGGCGGACCTTGGGATTTCCGACGTGCGTGTCGAAGAATTCGAGGTGAATGCTCCGCGAGACGCTCCAGGCATCGAGGAAATATTCCGGCCCGAGTTTCTCGCAGAACTGCGACGAACCGTGCCAGAGAAGAAACTGACGAGGTTGTGTTTTCTGCGGGGAGCGTCGGACCAAGGAGCATGGGAGCTGCCTCCTGAGATGGAAAGTCGTGGCACGAATGTGCTCATGGCGCGGCTGGCAGACATCATGCGTGTCCTAAAGGCCGGGCAGCTTCTTGTCCTCGACGAAATCGACACCAGCCTGCACCCAGACCTCTGCGCCGAGATCGTGGGGCTCTTCACCGATCCTCGAAGCAACCCCCATGGCGCACAACTGCTCTTCAGCACCCACGACCGCTCGTTGCTGCGCGCGCTGCGGACCGACGAAGTGATGCTCCTCGACAGAGATAGAGACGGAGAATCACACGCTCGCCCAGCCTCGGACTACAAAGGGCTGCGTACACGCGACGATCTGCGTGCAGCGCATGAGCAGGGCCGCATTCGAGGCGTGCCCGTGATGGGAGACATGTGCGGCGCGCTAGAATCGGACAGCTCCATTGGCTCGTAGACCGCCAAAGGCCCGTAGGCTCTCGCGCTCACACAGTACCATCGATCCCTTGCCGTCGATTCTGGTGGTGTGTGAAGGCAAGACCGAAGCAAGATTGCTCAAGGAGCTTCGAGGTCATTGGCGCATCGCGTCCGTCGTTGTGAAAGTGTTCGGGCAGGCTGGCGTGCCTGCGTCAGTGGTGGACTGCGCCGCCAAAGAGCGGAAGGGACTCGGGAAGAAAGCTATCGAGACATGGGTTGTCTTCGACCGCAATCGAGGTCCAGGAGGTTGAGGTCTCGCACGGCATCGAGGACATCCGCAGCTGCATCTGGCGGTGGAGCATAGTCACCAGCGCACGCAGTCATGCAGAGACAGAAGAGGCCACATGGGAGCACGGGAAAACACAACAGCAAGCCCTCGAATGCCTTGAGGTTGACCTTGAAGCGAACCGCCGCTGCGCCCTGAGCTTCCCCCTCAGATCCGTCGCTCAACAGCGCACATGTTACCCTGGTAACATGCGATATGCGCGGCTAGGGATGGTGCTCCTCTTGCCCTTCTTCGGGGAGGGATGCCACCTCATCGCAGACTACGGC
>JAFCZD010000364.1 GCA_019314525.1 Deltaproteobacteria bacterium | reverse complement strand
GCAATGGTGCTGATGCACTGCATCGCAAAAAGATAGAAGATCATCAAACTGAGACAGACCAGAGGAGTGAACACCGGGGTGGTACCGTCGGAGCGGCGAGCTGTCTGCATACGTTGACGTAGCAGGGTGAAAGTAGCGTCCTCGTAGTGCGTTGAGTGGTATCGAGCCAAAGGTCAGCCGACGCCAGATCTGATTCTTCAGCGAAAAAACCCACGTACCTGGGCTGCCGCCTGCCATGGACGAACTGCCGCCCGTGAGCACCAGCTCTTGGTGAATGGGGTCATAGCCCATGGCACCCCACATCATGGCGCGCGTCCCAATAATAAGGCTGGTGTGATGATCTGTAGGCGTGTGCATCACCTCCAGGTCAACCCAGGTCTGAGTCTGAGGGTTGTAGGTTAGGGTCTTGTTGTGAATGAAGGCATAGACTAGGCCGCGATCGGGGACATACGTCCACTGGAAGTAGGCATTGGACGCGACATCGAAAGCGTCCCGAAAAAAGGGCATGCGCGCGATATCCTCTTTGTCGAGGATATCGAAGCTCGGATAGCCCCAGGGGGGGTGAGGTGGAGCTTGGGTTGGCCCCTCGGCGGGGGTGAAGATGGCCGGCGCTTGCGGGGGATAAACGTTCTCGTAGCGCTTGCTCTCGAGGTCGAGGTGCTCAGTGCTGAAATGTAGCTTGTCGGCCGCGGGGGCGCCTGGCACGCCACCGCTGACGACGAAGCGACCCAGCGGCGGCACAAAAGCAAAGACAGGGCCCAAGCGACCTCCGGTGGTCGTTTCACTGACCTTCATCCAGGTATTGACCCCAAGAGCCTCGGGGAGCTTTCGCGCCACAGGCTCACCGATGCAAACGCCCATCCAGCAGCGTGGCGTGCCCGGAAAAGCTGCGCAGTGAGCATCCTCGCGACACTGCACCTCGCCTGCGGGTTCGACACAGCGCCCTGCCAGACAGCTGCTGTGCAGGGGGTCGGTACAATCCTCGTCGTCCAGACACTCTGGCGCCGCCAAATCGAACTGTGAACCGTCAACGAAGGCTGTGTCTGCTGCGCCGTCACTTGCCTCAGCTGTGGTGCTCAAAGCATAGGAAGCGCATTGTGCACACCCCACGAGCGACCAGGGTCCTATGGCCAAGAGCCACAACACGAGGGATGGTAGGCCAGTTCGACTCACCTACTTCAGCTCCACGAAGCCGGCCGTGGCGCGGTCGAGCTTCAACGCCCAAAAAGAGACAGGGTTATGCAAGAGCACGAGACCGCTCACTGCGTCGAACATCAAGGCCGACTGCCAGGAGAAGCTGTGCTCTTCCCCGTCGTCGAAGGGGAGCGCAATGGAATACCATCTGTTGGCCCTGGGATCGTAGGCCACGTTGACTTTGGCACCCTCAGCACCGAAGCGCCGCATCAGCAGCACGACATCAGCCTCAGGCAGATAGACCTGCTCACGCCAGAGGGCGTGCTCTCCACCAAGGATCGCCGGCGGAGTGGTGGCGACCTGCTCGAGATTTCCGCTGGCAAGATCGTAGCGGTAGAGCGTATTGGCCCCAGCGGGCGCCAACCAGAGGGCGTCACGCTTTCTGTCATAAGCCATGCCCGCGCCATCGCAATAGGCGACCGCCAGCTCTGGCCCTTGCATGGGCAGGGCGTCGAAGCTGGCCCTCGTCGCGTTGTAGCGGAAGAGCGCACCCTTGAAATTCACCTGCCCCCAAACCACCACGCCTTGGGGCGTGGTTTCGAAAGCGATGTGCATCACGTCGGGAGAAAAAGGCGGATCGAGCGGGGGAAAGCGCCACTCGCGCCGCGCGACGTCGTAGCGCCAGATCGCGTTGTTCACCACTAGCATCTCACTAGCGACTGGGTCGTAGGCGTAGGCCTGATTGGCCTGTAGAGGGCCCATGGGGCGATTGTTGAAGCTCAACTCGGCTGGGCAGCGATAGGCGTCTGTCCACTCCAGCACCCAATCGGGGCTAGCAGAGAGGCTCCAGCTGCCGGTGGCCAAGCTATAATGCCTCACGTCGGTGCCTTTATAGCTCACCCCCCCGCCCCAATAGAGCACCTGACGCCGCTGGGAATCAAAAGTCGAACTGCCCCAACCCGTACCGCTCACTCCCTGAGGGGGCGTCACAGCGACCCAACGATTGGGGGTGATGCTGGCCGCGAGCCCATCGAAAACATGGGCGGCGGGCAGAGGCTGCCGGTCATAGAAAGCCGGATCGTAGGAACGATAGCCGCTGTCTTCGTCGCCTCGAAAGAGCATCGTCTCGGCTGCCACACCCTGCTCCGTCGTGCCCAAGCTGTCCAATTTGCTGGGGTCCACAGCCAACGCCCACGTTGAACGCCCCTCACCCGAGGGCAGCCAGATCAGCACATCCTGCTCGTTCACCGCCGCGGTCCAGGGCGACGCGACCTCGCGCACCGCGTTGCTCGGCAGCTCATCGGCAGACACAGCGAGCTTGCTCCAACTATTGAGGGCTGGATCGTAGCTCCACACCTCGCCGCTGAGATTTTGATACGCATCGCGATACCCATAAGAGTGGCCATTGCCCAGCTCATATCCGCCCACCAAAACCAGCTTGTCACTCTTGGGAAGCGTCAAGAACGCGTGCCCTGCCCGAGGCGAGGGGCTCAGGGGTGGATAGCGCTGGGTCCACCGTCGGGTGGCGCAATCATAGCTCCAGGTGTCAGCGTAGGCGCGGTCCATGCCATCACCACCGAAGAGCACGAGAGTCGCTGTGCCGCGATGGTAGGCGAGCTGCGAGAGCGCACGGGCAGGGGGTTCGACGCTCAGCGCAAGCTCGGCCCAGAGCAAGGCACCGATCACCGCCTGCACCCGAGCGATGCCGGTAGTAGCATCGAGGGGGCCACCGAGGTTCACGAGAGCTACAGCTGCCTTGGCCTGAGCCAGGTGACCAGCAGCTCGCTGGCCCTGTTCTCGCTCCTCCAGGGGCAGCTTCTGTGGGTCAAAGTTGTCGGCCAGCGAGCTCACGAGGCGCTCTAGCGCGCCAGCTGACACCATCAGGTCTCGCCGAGCCTCGCTCGCGGTCTGCGTGGCGAAGAGGCGATTGCGCAAAACCGCCACCAAACCACGAGTTTGCAGCTTGGCCTCCTTGATGCGCCAGCGTTGCGCGTTGATAGGCGCCGAGCCAAACTCCAAACGCCTCCAGCTCTCATCCTTCAGCGAGAAGGCCCAGGTGCCTGGGCTGCCTCCCTCCTCGGAGGCGGTGCCCCCAACGAGCACGAGCTCGCGGTGGATCGGGTCGTAGCCCATGGCCCCCCACAACATCGTGCGGCTACCCACTGCCAGGCTGCCTGCATGATCCGTGGGCGTGGGTTTGACCTCAAGGTCTGTCCAGCTCCGGGTCAAGGGGTCATAGGTGAGGGTCTTGTTGTGAAGAAAGGCGTAGATCAGTCTGCGGTCGGGAACATAGGTCCATTGAAAATATGCGTTGGATGTTGAGCCATACCCACTGTTGAAAAAGGGCATGCGCGCGACACCCTCTTTATCGATCATCTCAAAAGGAGAAAAACCCCATGGAGGGTGGGGCGCCGCCTGCGTTGGCCCCTCAGCAGGCGTGAAGCTCGCCGGTGCTCCAGCAGGGTAAGCGTTTTCATAACGCTTGGTCTCGAGATCCAGGTGCTCTGTGCTGAAGTGGATATCCTCGGCGGCTTTGGCGTTGCGCGCACCCGCGCTGAGCGCAAAGCGGCCCATGCGGGGCACAAACGCGAAGAGCGGCCCTGTACGCCCTCCAGTGACTGTTTCGCTGACCTTTGTCCAAGTATTCGCCGTCAGCTCCTCTGGCAGCGGTCGAGACACGGGTTCGCCAATGCAAACGCCCATCCAGCAACGCGGCTGGGCGGGAGAAACCACACAATCGGCGTCCTCATAGCATGGCGCCTCCCCCGCCATTTCAACGCAGCGCCCCGCGAGGCAGCTGCTGCGCTGGGGGTCTGTGCAATCGTCATCCCCAGCACACTCCGCAGCGGGCAAATCCCGAGCGGGCGCATCGGCTATGACGGCAGGCAAATCAAAGCATGGGATATCGCCAACCGATGCATCCTTGGGCGCGAAACCAAAGCGACCACAGCCCAACCCAAACAACCCGAACAACAGACTGAGAGCCAGCAACAGAGAGCTGAGCGCAGACAAACGCATAACGGGATCATAACAGATTGTGGCGACTCAGAAGACCAGGGAGAAGCTCGCGGTGCGAGCCTCGGCCACGAAGGTAGAGACACCGCCCATCTCCATATTGGGAAGATCGAGCAAGTCACGCTCCTCGATGCCCATGAGGTCCATACTCATACTGCAGACGACGAAGCGCGCCTCAGCCTGCTTGTACCCATGCATGGGTGGGCACGGGCTGTTCTCCAGGGCAGAGCTGAGGAGCTTTTTGACGCGCGGGAACGACTTTTTTCGACCTTGGCACCGCTTTTTTTCGGGCGGGCACCACTACTTTTCGTTTTGGCATTGCTTTTTACGGTCATGACACCGCTTTTTTCAGCCGTGGCACCGCAAAAAACAATGTGGGCACGGCAAAAAACGATGTGGGCACAGCAAAAAACGATGGGGGCACAGCAAAAAACGATGTGGGCACGGCAAAAAGCGATGTGGGCACTGCTTGAAGTGAGTGGGCGAGGCAGGTTTCACGCATGGTGAGTACCTGGCAAGGATGCTGGACAGGGGACAGTGACGGCCAGCGCCGTGCTGATCGAGTCGGCGCTAGATCACCGGTCGTTGCCAAAGAGGCCCCCACCGAGCAGCGTGAGGTGCAGGGTGCAGATTCCATGCTGGCGCGTGGTGAGAATCGTGGTCTCGCAGGAGGCAGTCGCGCAAAAGGTAGTTACAGTAGATGGTGGCCATCTCTAGCGGAGGTAGGCGGCGGGGTGGCGGGGCCGCCCTTCCTTCCCCTAGGTCTGCGGCGATCATCTGCAGGGCGTTTTTAGCGCTCCTCAGCGCTCCAGTTTCGTCAGCACGAGGCCGTCCACGTGGGAGAAGTGTGCGTCAAAAGAGACGAGTTCCGTTCCCGTCTCCATGGCGTGGGCTGCGATCCAGATATCGTTGGTCGGAATAGGCGTACCCTTGAGGCGTAGCGCCAGAGCAACGCGGCTATAACGGTCTGCAGTCAATGGAGTGATAGACAAGACACGCACATAGGTGCTAGCCAAAAAAGCACGGAGTTCTTTCATGTTGCGTTCCTGCTGGGACCCGTGCCGAAACCCATACAGTAGCTCGCCCAAGACCACCGATGACACCAACAACTCTGGGGAACGACGCACCAAAGTTGCCAACGGTGCATGTCCGCGCTTTAACGCTGAATAGGCGTTGGTATCGAGGAGCACACTCACCGCCAAACCTCCTCATCTATGGTGGAGAATTCGGCGATGGATTCCTCGAACTCGTCCGCTTCCTCATCACTCCAGGTGCCGATGAACGTGTCGAGCGAGGATCCAATCAAGCCCGTGTCGTCTTGGGTGTCATCAAGGCCGGCCCCCTTCCGCAACAATTCGAGCACTGCACGGTTCAGCGAGATGCCCTTGCTCTTGGCGAGTCTTCGAATGCGGCGTTGAAGTTCGGGATCGAAACCTCGGATCGTCAATTGCTCCATCAATGACTCCATGGTGAGTCAAAAGCGACTCACCATGAGTCTAGCATGAGTCATGCGGCGTTCAAGACCTCAGGTCGCTTCAGATAGATGGCCCGGGCACATCAATGGCGTCGACAGAGAGCGGCTTGGTGTCCATGGCAGAGTGGCAGCGCGGGCACGCTCGGAGTTGACGCCGGTACATGGGCTACTCAGAGCTGCTGGTGTCGGTTGGGCCGCCTGCGTCAGTTGGGCCCGCGTCGGTTGGAGTGCCCATGTCGGTTGGGCTGCTCTCCCCTTGGGCGTCGGTATCATCAGCGCTGTCGGGTCCGATGTCTCCAGCATCCAGGGGCAGAGGATAGCTCATGTCGGGTACCCCGCAGGCGCTGA
>JAFCZD010001011.1 GCA_019314525.1 Deltaproteobacteria bacterium | reverse complement strand
AAAAGCCTCAAAGGCTTTGCGATTGTGCTCGATGGTCGCCTCAGGGCCTGTGGCCTTGAAGAACCAGGGCCCTTTCGGGGTCTCGACGATCGCGGCGATTAACGCATAGCCAGTGCGCTCCTTCACAGGCCCGCGCTTCGTCATTGAGCCCCCCATAGACTGCATATAGGTCCCGCGATAGGAGACGATGGTCAGCGGAAGGTCGCCCACCTTGCGCTTTTCGACCTTGGGCTCGATCTTCTTGTCTCCTGTGGATTTGAACTGCCCCACCCAACGTTGGACGTTGGCCATTGGAGCGCCACCCTGGCCCGGAAAATGGAAGACGAGGAGGTGCGCTTCGTCAGCGCCTTTGGCTTTGGGGAGCACGATTTCGGCGCGGCGCATGCGACTTTTTGGGGGGACTGACTTCCAACCGGCCGGGAGCGTCCATTCGAGCTTGGGCGTTGGGCGGTTCATCGCGCCCATTCCGCCCATTCCACCCATCCCGCGTCGCTTTCCCTTGGTGAACTGGCCAGGAGAGGGCAGTTTTTGGCTTTTGACGGCCTGTGCCGGCGTGTCTCCCACATCCGAGACGTTCTTGGAGCAGCCAGTGCTCAGAGCGAGGCCGAGGGTGAGGCTCATGGCCAAGCCGGTGACATGGCTGGTGACATGGCTGGTGGAGTACAACTCTTTCACGATGATCTCCTTTGTGGACGCTATGGCATAGCTCATGGCTGGTTCCCTCGCAATTGATGGGTCGTACTGGGCGCGGCAGGGGAAGCCTGTTAGAGTTATGGAGTGGCAGTGGGTGACCCTTCTCCCAAGATAGTGCGCTTTCCCGAAACGGGCCCTTTGCTGGTCTGTACGGATTTGCACGGCAATTTGCCTGATTTTCTTCGGATGAAGGAGCTCTTTCTGGCCGCCCGAGCTGAAGCTGGGTGCTGCCAGCTGCTCTTCCTTGGCGACCTCGTGCATGGCCCTGCGTTTACTCGCGAAGAGTGGCCCGACTATTTGGGCAGCTTCTACGTCGATCACTCAGCCGCGCTGCTCGAGGCGTTCATGACGTTGCAGGAGACGTTCCCTGGCGAGGTCCATTGCCTCTTGGGAAACCACGAGCACTCCCACGTAGGTGGTCCTCACACCCCAAAGTTTTGGCTCGATGAGACCGCCCACTTCGAGCAGAAGGTCGGACCCATCGCGTCGCGTCGCTATCGTGCGCTTTTCAGCGGGTTCCCCTTGATCGCGATCTCGCCCTGCGGTGTCGTCTTCTCCCACGCGGCCCCCAACATCAGCCTGACGAGCCTTGAGGAGATCGAGGCCATCGAGTATCTCGGTCATGAGCGCATGAACCTGCTCACGCTGGAGACGATGCCCATGCTGGGGCGGTTGCTTTGGGCGCGGCGTTGTCCCACGAAGGTTGTCCAACGCTTTTTGGAGGTCGTCAGCGCAGAAACGAAGGGCGAGCATGGTGTGGTCGTTTATGGCCACGACATCGCGCCCTCGGGCTTTGAGCATTTTGGCGCTGAGCTTCTGATGCTTTCCACCAGCTTTGGTCTAGATGACCCTTGCAAGACTCCTGCCAGGCCATGAGTTGCTCCCGCTCTACTCGCGCGCTTGACCTGCTCGCGCTTGACCTCGCTTGACCTGCGGACACTTGACCCCTCGTGTTCGTAGGGTAGGGTGCGGTGGACAAGACCGTACTAATTTCGATTAGCTGACCGGAGAGAAGGATTTTTCATGCGAGGGATACTCCTGCTGCTGGCCTTCAGCGTTGCGCTGACGGGTTGTGACGACAAGAAGGCGCCCGTCAAGGGTGTGGCCAAGAAGGCAAAAACAGCCAAGGCTGAGCCGGTCAAGAAGGACCCTGCGGTGGACGATATCCCCTTTGATGTGGCCAAGAGCGACGACCCCGCGCGAATGCCCAAGAAGCCAGCGAAGGAGCCCATCGAGGTCTCTGTTCGTGCGGTGTTGGTCAGCCACGTCAAAGCCGAGCCCAGCACTTCGGCGCGGCACAAAGCAGCCGCGTTGCGGCGTGCCCAGCGCATCAGCGCCGCGGCGCGCAAGCTCGGGGTCGATGTCGAAGAACTGGCGAAGCGCTTCTCTGACCTCCCCGAGGATAGGCGCACCTCCTTGCGCGTGGCGCACCGAGGTCCCCTCGAGATGGATCCAAAGTTCATCGACGCGGCCCTCGCCCTTGGCGTCCAGCAGGTCAGCGAGGTGGTGGAGACCAAGCAGGGCTTCTGGGTCATGCAGCGCGTCGATCCCGGTGAGCTGTCCACCGCGCATATCCTCGTGATCTACCAGGGCGCCAAGCTCGCCTCTGGCGCGGTGAAGCGCAATAAGGCTCAGGCGCTGGCCCTCGCCGAGCGCTGCGCGAAGCGGGCAAAGGCGGCGAAGGAGCCTTTTCCCGTGCTCGCGGGGCGGCTCTCTGACAGCCCCTCAAAATTTCGTGGAGGCGTGATCACCCCCATCGCCCCGCATCGTATGCTCCCTGGCTTCGAGCCCTACTACGAGGTGGCCAAGAAGCTGAAGGTGGGGGAGGTCTCAGATGTTGTGGAGACGCCTTACGGCTTCCACGTGATCAAGCGCCTGCGGCTGAAGAAGATCATGGTGCGCCATATCCTGATCCGTCACGACCATGCCGCGCGCAAGCCAGAGAAGCGCCGCAAGAAGCACGTGGCCAAAGTTCTCGCGCTGAAGCTGCGCAAACAGGCCAAAGAGGGGGCAGACTTCGCCAAGCTGGCGCGGGAGCAGAGCGAGGACAGCTCCGCCGAGTACGGGGGTCTGATGGCGCCCTTCGCGCGTGGGCAGATGGTGCCACGCTTCGAGCAGTTCGCGTTCGCGCTGAAGGTGGGGCGAATCTCAGAAGTGGTAGAGACCAAGTACGGGTTCCACGTGATCAAACGCGAGCGGTAGCGGATGGCTATTGGGCGCTGACCTCCCCCTGGTGGTCATAGCTGCACGAAGTAGCGAAGTTTTCGCAGCTGGTTTAGCGTTCTCCTATGCGAACTTTCATCAAGCCGCCGCCGATCACCCTCGTGCTGGTCTTCTCCTACGCGTTGCTCACCCTGCTCACGGCGTGCCCTACCACCGCCCTCCCTCCCAAAAAGCCCGTCGTGCCGGCGTCTCGCCCCACACCACAGTTGGTGGTTGGGCAGCCTGTCACTCACAGCATTAAGGCCGAGCGTGACTTTTTCGTGCCCATTCGGGGAGAGGTGCTCGCGTATCGAGAGCATAAGGCGGCGATCTACACCCAAACGGTGCGGAAGAGGGCACTCAAGGTGAAAAAGCGCAAGCTTGGTCGTGAGTTCAAACGGTGGGCGCGCGTTGTGACGCGTGCTCGCATCCGTGACTTGGCCGCGTTCAACAAAGCCTACACGCTCCATAAGAAGGTCCTTGGCGTTCAGATCTCTCGCCGAGTCTTCGAACGGATCCGTCGCAGCTCGCGGCGCCGGCTGGGCAGCGCCTTCACAGCCATGCTTCGACATATTTCGGACGCCTACGTCGTCGAGGCGCGCGGGGTCTTGGAGAAGAAGGTCGAGACCAAAGAGGCCATCGTACGCCCAGCACGAGGGAAGAAGGGGCGAGAGAAGAAGATCACGCTCGCAGAGATCAAAGACCTCGGCGACCTGAAGAAGGAGCTTGCGCTCCTCGCCAAGAAACACGGCAAGAAGCTCTCGCCCCAGGTCCAGGGTGACCTCGTGCGGATCATCGGCGAGAACCTTGCGCCGACGTTGACCCTCGACAGGGCTCGACTGAAGAAGGCCTGGGTGGTGGCTCAAAGAAAGGTCGAAACCAAGCCGCTGAGGTTCATCAAAGGTCAGATTGTCGTGAAGAAGGGAGAGACCCTCACTGGCGAGCAGCGTGGCATCATCACCACGATGCGTGCTCTGCGCTGCGAGCCCTGCGCGGCAGGCGCTGGCCAGTGTTCCGGGGGGCTGCTGCCGCGATTGCGCTTAGGCGGGAGGATCCTGCGACCCCTCAAAGCCACACGAAGCTTTCACGTCCCTGTGGACGCCGAGCTGAAGCACGCGGTGCGAGAGCAGGCGCTAGATGCTGTGCCACGTGTCTTCGTCCTCGATCCAGAGATCGCTCGCTCACGCATCAAGAAACTGGGTTTTGTGCTCGACCTCGCGAGCATCTCGGAGGGCGATGAGCGCTGGCAGAAGCTTCAAGACGGGCTGGAGAATGAGCTTCAGACGAAGATCCTGGGGCAGGTGCTGGACCCCTTCGTGGCGCTCCCCTTCAAACAGCTGCGGAGCACGTTGCTCGCGCTCTATCGGTCGGCCCAGAGTGGACCGATTACGGCCGCTGCACCTGTGCCTGTGACGGAGCCATGTATTTTGCGTAGCAAAGCCAAGGCCAAAGAAGAGATGCTGAAGCGCTGTCCCATTCTCCCCCTGGCGCGCTTGCGCCTCGATTTGCCCTTGCGAGCGGGGCGCACCATTGGCTTGTTGGCGAAGATGCCGGACAATACACAGAAGGCGATGATCGAGCTGGTTCAGCAGCTCCTGGTGCCCAACACCACCTTTGACGTGGCGGAGACCAAGCGGCGCCGCGAAAAGGCAGCCGCCGCCGCGAAGCCAGAGGAGCGTTTCTATCGCAAAGGAGAGGTGGTTTTCCCGCCCAAACGAGGACTGACCCGTGTGGACCGTCACACGTTGAAGCGCATGTTCTCGTTACGGTGCACGCCGGTGGCCCGGCCCTGAAGGCGGGGCTTCTCTTCAAGAGGACCTTGTTGCCCTGTAGCAGAATGCTACAATTGAAAGGGCGTTGGACATTCGTGGTGTAAGCCGCGAACAACAAGAAACGAGAGATGACTCTTGGAGGTGAAGGATGGTCAAAGCGGCATCCCCTATTCGTTTGCAGGAAGACCTGATGAAGGCTGCGGTCTTGGCTGCG
>JAFCZD010000363.1 GCA_019314525.1 Deltaproteobacteria bacterium | reverse complement strand
GGGAATGCGGGAATCGACTCTTTCGGCTTGAGGTATAGATCCCCTCTAAACAAAAAATGGCCGGTCACGCACGTTGCATGACCGGCCCCCGCCCAACCCCATCCCCTGAAGTTCTAAGCGAGCTAGTTCTCGAGTAGGTAAGCGAGGTGCTTGCGGAGCTGACGGTAGGCACGGAAGGCCCGCAACTTGACGGCAGCCTCAGTGACGTTCATCTGCAGGGCGATCTCCCGGAAGGTCAATCCCTGGTAACGGTGCATTTTCACCACCACCCGTTGAGACTCTGGCAGCAGATCTACGGCCTCACGAACATGGCTGGCGATATCCGCACGCTCGACCACATGGGCTTCGTTGATCTGCTCATTGGCGTGGGCGAGATCGGCGCGCTCGAGATCGTCACTGTGCACGTGCTTGCGTTTGCGCAGCTCGTCAATGCGCACACGGGCAGCGATGGTGAAGAGCCATGGTCGTACGGGCTCTCCCACCCGATAGGCCTCACGCGCACGGTGCATCTTGAGGAAGGTGATTTGCCGCATGTCGTCGGCCACCGCTTCATCTCCGAACTTCCGTAAGAAGAAGCGTTTCACCCGGGGGCCGAGCAGTTGGAAGAGCTCTTTGAAAGCCCGCTCGTTTCCGCCAACGTAGGCGGCCATCAGCGCTTCTTCTTGGGGCATGGTGGCGGCAGCGTGCATCATCTTCTCCAATGCGATATCTGCGAGAGGCTTAAGCAGGAACCGTGCCGGGACTTGCTTTTCTCGTCTTCATATTGCTTATCTAGTCAAAACGCGAGGATAGAGCCTTGATGAATTTGGACTATTTCCAAAAGGATCAAATGAAGAGGATCAGGACGTGGGGCGGATGGAAACGGAGGAAATGGAAGACATCCAAAAGGTGTTTGGATGTATCCAAACAGGGTTGGTGCTAGTTCTTCCCCTCTGAGGCGTCCTTTTCTTTCTTGCGAACTTCATCCATATCCAAGCCACGAACTTGGGTGACGAGCTCATCCAGGGCACTTTTGGGCAGGGCGCCAGGCTGGAGAAAGAGGAGAATCTTCTCGCGGAAAACAGCGAGGGTTGGTATGGACCGCACGCCGAAGGCGGCCGCGAGCTGCTGCTCCTGCTCAGTATTGCACTTGGCAAATTTGATATCTTGGTGCTTTTCTGAGGCCTCTTCAAAGACGGGGGCAAACGTTTTGCAGGGGCCACACCAGTCGGCGAAAAAGTCGATGAGCACGATGTCATTCTTCTCGAGGGTTTCGTCGAGCTGTTTGAAGGTGAGGTTGGTGGTCGACATTTGGCTACGCCCCTTTCGGTTCATTTCATTGAGTTTCATTCCAGGGATGCAACGGCGCACCAGACCGTTACAGCTTTAGGCTGGCCCGTGGGAGCGTGTGGCTCGTGTGGAGGTGAAGATGCATATCACGATGGTCGCTTCTGAGATGGCGTTTGTGGCGAAGGTTGGGGGCCTGGCTGACGTGGTCTTTGGCTTGAGCCGGGAGCTGCAGCTGCGGGGTCACCATGTGGAGGTTGTGCTGCCCAAATATGATTGTCTCTGGCACGAGCAGATTCATGGGTTGCGCTCGGTTTACGACGACCTCTCCGTTCCGTGGTTTGATGGAGCCGTGCATTGCTCGGTGTTCGAGGGACATGTGCATGGAGTCCCCTGCTATTTCATCGACCCTCATTCAGAAGATCTCTTCTTCAATCGTGGGTGTTTTTACGGCGCGGATGATGACGCGATGCGCTTCGCGTTTTTCAGCCGGGCGACGATGGAGTTTCTCTACAAGACGAATCGTCGCCCCGATGTGATCCACTGCCACGATTGGCAGACAGGACTGATCCCCGTCTTGCTCTACGAGATGTATGCGCCCCTCGGTATGGAGCAAGAGCGTGTCTGCTACACGATCCACAACTTCAAGCATCAGGGGGGTGCAGGAGAACAGGTGTTGAGGGCCACAGGGCTACACCGGCCCGAGCATTTTTTCCATCACGACAGGTTGCGCGACGACGTCAACCCCTTTGGTCTCAACCTGATGCGTGGTGGGATCGTCTACGCCAACTTCGTGACCACGGTTTCTCCACGTCACGCAGAAGAGGTCAAGCATAGCGAGCAAGGTCATGGCCTTAGGCATATTCTCAACACACACGCTGGCAAATTCGGAGGCGTGCTCAATGGGGTGGACTACGACAGCTGGAACCCTGAGAAGGACGATCTCATCCCCCACCACTACAGTGTTGACGAGCTGGCAGGCAAATATGGCAACAAAGAAGCCCTCCGCGATCGCCTCTTGTTACGCAAGGACGCCAAGCCCATCGTGGCGTATGTAGGGCGCCTCGACTCACAAAAGGGCGTGCACTTGATCCGCCATACTCTCTTCCGTACTCTCGAACGCGGCGGCCAGTTCGTGCTTCTCGGCTCGAGCCCTGATCCCGCCATCGACGCCGAGTTTCAGCAACTGAAAGTACAATTCAACGACCACCCTGATGTGCACCTCGAGCTCGCCTTCGATGAGAAGCTCGCGCATCTGATCTATGCGGGCGCTGACATGATGGTGGTCCCCAGCATCTTCGAGCCCTGTGGTCTGACGCAGATGATCGCCATGCGTTATGGCACCATCCCAATAGTTCGCGCCGTTGGCGGATTGGCGGATACGGTCTTCGACAAGGACTATGGTCACGTTGATCCCCAGTGGCGCAATGGCTTCGTCTTTCATGAGGCGGACGTGCAAGGCCTGGAGTCGGCGCTCGACCGGGCCCTCGGACTCTTTCATGATTATCCGCAGGATTTCCGCTCTTTGATGCAGAGCGCTATGCGCCACGACAACTCTTGGAACCATCCAGGACAGCACTATGTGAACATCTACGAGCATATCCGCTCCTAGACATTCGACGTCATCTAATGCTGGCAATGGCTCTTTCACCGCGTATGCTTGATCCGATGTCCTATCCTTTGTCGTGCTCCCCTTCACCTCTGCTTTGGCTGCTTGTGGTCACCCTCATGGGGTGTAGCGACGGGCAGCTCAAGGGGGGAGTGGATGCAGGCCTGTCACGAGATAGCGCTCGAGATAACGCGCAGGAGGCGGCGTTAGATCAGCCTACAGCGGACACCGACGCGGAGCGTGCGCTCGATGGGTCTTCATCGGATGCCTCGCCGGATCAAGGCTCTGACACCCTCTTCGAGCAAGGCCTAGCGCATGACTCTCGCCCCGCCGATTCGACACGTGACCAGCGCGCCCCCGTTGACTCCAGCGCTGATTCGACCCTTGACCAGGGCCCAAGGGTGCCCACACCAGATCAAGGTCAGCATCCGGACTCCACCGTGGATCAAGGCGTGCCCACTCCGGACACAGGGTCCACCCCGGACACAAGGCCCGAGGTGGACTCCACGGTGGATGTTGGCGTTGCTGACAGTGGAGTGCTCTATGGCGGCAGCTTTCCCGCAGCCAAGGTAGGCTTTTCGAGCGCAACGCTGCAGGTGGCTGGTAGCAACCGGACTGTCTCGATTTACCTGCCTGCTGGTTTGCCAGATGATGCGCCGCTGATGCTCGTTTTTCATGGGACGGACGGTCAGGCACAAGACGCTATCTGGGGCGCCAACGCGACGGCGTTGGCAGACAGCGCCAAGGTGATCCTCGTGGCGCCTCAAGCGCGGAGGATGTCGGTAGGCGATTGGGACAACCACGGCGCTGGGCAGCGTTACTTCGAGACCTATCCCAATGTTGACCCCAACTCCAACCCCGATCTGCTCTTCGTGCGAGCGATCATCGCAGAAGCCACTCGCGTCTATGGTGCAAATATTCGACGGGTGTACACGCTGGGTTTTTCAAACGGTGCTTTCTTCTCCGAGTTCTGCGCCATGACGATGCCCAATCGCATCGCCGCGTTCGCCGAAAACTCAGGGGGGCTCGTGCGCTGTGCCACCACGGGTAGCTGCACCTTCTCGGGCAGCGGCACGAGCTGCGCCGAGCTCGCGTCCCAGTCCGGCTATTGCACCTGCACAGGCGTGGAAAAACCAGCGTCGTTGCCCACCAGCGGTCGGAAGCCTCCTGGGTACATGGTGCACTCTAGCAACGACTCAACGGTGTCGGTTTTTTACAGCTGCGACCTCGCCTCGCGAATGCAGGCCTTGGGCTATGTGACCTCAGTGACGATTCGTGCGAGTGGGGGGCACGATTGGCAGCCCAACGCCGCCACGGCGGCCTGGGGGTTCTTGTCGAAGTATCAGCTGCCCTAGGCCATCAATTATTGGGGAAGGTCAGCCTTATTTCTTAGCTGGCAAGCTGGCGGGACTGCTGGAAGCAGGCGTGCGTTTCTTCTTGTACCAGTTGATGCGAGTTGGAATGTAGTAGTACCCTTCCTTCTGATATTTCATCCTCACCTCGAAGACCTCAAACGCGCTCACGAACGCTATGGAAGGGCTCTGAGGCGTGCTGTCAACACACACCATCTCTGGCGGAGCAATAGCCCTGAGCATGCTGCGTTTTCCAAAGCGCGCCGCGCCCAGGAACCGTACTTGGACAAGGTTTAGCACGCGACCAGCCAGCCAGACTGGATTCCATGCTGCCAAAATCGCAGACACCGTGGAGTTCGCTGGAGTAGAGAACGTCGGTGATATTATTGTTGCCATCTCCTTGTCAGGAATCATTGATTCCCAGTCGGTTAGTTCTGGCAACGTTCCCCTCGGGAGTCTTTTTAGATTCCAGGCCGCGTGTTCATGCAAGAGATCCACGTGGGAAACCAAGTGTCTCCTTGCCACTTCATCAACGCGCTTATTGGGAAATCCAACCCCTCCCTCCGGCAGGAATTTCTCCTCGAGCTTGTCATAGTATTGACGGAGAACCTGGTGAGCTGGCCCCACCTTGCTCGAAGAGCCGCAGGAGTAGGTGCATAGCGCCAGCAGACCGATCCAGAGGGGTTTGATTTGCGTCAAGGCTACCTCCATCCCACTGGGTTGTCTGAGAGAACCCAGTGAAGAGCGTGAAGATACCTCAAGGATACTGGCAGGTGCCACCATTTGCTGGGCAGGTCATGCCCAAGGGGCATGCCGTCTGACCGTCGCACGTAAAGGCGCAGAAGGTCCTGTCGCTGATAAGCTGAGGCGAGCAGGTGGCGGCTTTGCCGTCAGGAACACTCGTGCACGCCGTGTTGGGAGCATCGCACTGCATGGTGCAAATCCCGGTGGTTTTATTCACCTCGGTATGCACACACCAAAGGGGGCTGGCGCAGTCACCCGCGTTTAGCGTGCATGGGTTGCCATATTGCGCTTTGGCTGTGCACTCACAGACGTCTTGGCCGGCGGGCGTTGAGGCCTGACAACCCATGGGGAAGTCACCTGTGGCTTGACAAAGGGTGAGGCAATCCTTTTCGACCCACTTCTGGTTTACACACGATCTCAGATGGTCGACGTCGACACAGAGGTTCGAACCCTCGGCGCAGGTGCCCACGGGGCAGTCGCCTGGGCAATTAGCTAGGGTCTCCCCCATATCACAGCGGCTGTTTCCACAGGTCTGAGGCACGCAATCGGCGGGGCAGTTGGTGGGCGTCTCGTCGCCCTCGCATGAGCCATCGCCGCATGTGCAGTCTGCTGGGCAGCTGGTGGCGCTCTCGTTGGGATCGCATACGCCGTTGCCGCAGGTGCAGTCTGCGGGGCAGCTCGTGGGGGTCTCGGTTTGTTCGCACGTGCCGTTGCCACAGGTACAGTCCACAGGGCAGTTGGAGATGGTCTCGCCACTATCGCAGACGCCATTACCGCAAGGGTCGGCGGGGCAGTCCGCAGGGCAGGTGGTGGGAGTCTCGCCTTGGTCGCAGACAGTGTTGCCGCATTTATCGGCTTTGCAGTCCGCAGGGCAGGTGGCGACGGTCTCAACACCATCGCATTTGCCGTTGCCACAGGTGCAATCCGTTGGACAGGTGGCGAGGGTCTCTCCCTGATCGCAGAGGCCGTTGCCGCAGTGACAATCCGCGGGGCAGGTGGTGGGGTTT
>JAFCZD010000362.1 GCA_019314525.1 Deltaproteobacteria bacterium | reverse complement strand
CCCCGGCGAATACCAACGCCCCCAGGAAGAGAGCGGCGGTCCAAGCGGCATGAACACGCTTTCGAGCCAGTATCACAGTTAATTGCGTAGCACCGCATGCATAAAGCGTCAAGGCAGCGAACACGCGGGGGGGTAATCGACACCTGCGACGGCCAAACGCACCCAGCGCCGTGGGAACGGACCCGGGGGTGATCGAAACTCAGCGCCCCTATTCCGCGCGGAACGTGCCGGGCGTCGTGTAGCCGCGCCAACTATGGGGCGTCGATCTTGGTGATCAGCGCCTCGATGTCACCCTTGCCCAGGTTCAGCTTCTGCGCCTGCTCTCCTGTCACCGTGCCGATCTTTCTGATCTTGAATTGTCTCGAGAGTTGCTTTGAGTAGAAGCTCGCGTTGTCGAGGTCTCGCAGCGCCGACTTCAACCCTGACCAATCCACCTTGGGGTTTTGAGGATCGATGAATGTGCTGATGAACCGGCTGCCAAACCCCCCGCGCAACGTCCTCAGCAAACTGCCGAGCTTCTGAGGGCCGTTGATCACATGTCGTTGAATATCATGGGAGTTGACGTTCTTCTGGTGAATCTCCACCGCCTGCACGTAGTTACGCCCATGGCCGTTGCCGCCATTGGCGATCTCCTGATCCATCGCCCGGCCAAGCTGGTTCAGGGTGGAGCCGGTGGTGGCCAAGGTTAGATTACGATGGTGTACGGGGCTCTCCCGTTGTGGACGCCGCGTTTGCTTCTTGGTGGTGGTCTGGTGTGTCTTTGTCTGGGTTTGGATCATGGGTATCGATGAGTACGTTGTCTGGGTCTTGAGATCTTGAAAGGAGAGCGTTCCATCGCGGCCAATCTTCATTTCGAGCTTCTGGCCACCAATGGTTCCGGTGTAGCTGATAGATCCAGTGACGTTGTCACGGTAGACAAAATTCTTCGTCAAAGTCACCTGCTTAAAGAAGCTGTCGAGCTGCGCTGCGGCCTTTGGCGCCGCCAAAGCTTTGTCTAGACTCTTGACGAAGTGCTTGAAGAGGCGGTGGGTGGGGGTAGGAGAGAGGTTTGTACGCAGCCAGGCGGTCCTGTATTGCGTCAACTTTGCGCTAGCATCTTGTGGGCCCATCAAGCTCAAGACAACGAGTGAGCATCCTAGAGCGCGGCTTAGAGTGTGGCCGATCGTTTTCATCGCCTGATCCTTCATCCATGGCCACCATCTGTAAACGGGTAGCCTGATGACATGCCTCTATGCATGCTGCGCGCCAGAACACAGCCACTCCCAAAACACCCGAGATTATTGCGTGTTCTGGATCGCCACGCTCAAACGCACTGGAAAGTGCAACTGCATCAGCCGGATCGGAGGGTGGCCACGGATCCACCAACCGCGGCTGCGACACAAAACCGCAAGAAAAGAGCGCGCCAGCTTGCGAGCGGTCTTTTGAATGCTATGAAAAATCCACCACGCATCAAACGCGTAATTTCAAGACTTTCAAGGGAGGTTTACTATGTCGCTCGTCACCAAGAAGGCCCCAGATTTTACCGCCAAAGCCGTCATGGCCGAAAACAACATCGAGGACCTGACGCTCTCGTCGATTCGCGACAAGTATATCGCCCTCTTCTTCTATCCGCTGGATTTCACCTTCGTCTGCCCCTCGGAGATCATCGCCTTCGACGACAAGCTCGAAGAGTTCAAGAAGCGTCACTGTGACGTGATCTCCGTCTCCGTGGATTCAGAGTTCACGCACCTCGCCTGGAAGAACACGCCCCGCGACAAGGGCGGCCTCGGCAACGTGGGCTTCCCCATGGTGGCCGATCTCAACAAGACCATCTCTCGCGACTACGGCGTGCTGCTCGAAGACGCAGGCGTGGCCTTGCGCGGCTTCTTCCTGATCGACAAAGAGGGCATCGTGCGCCACGAGCTGATCAACGATCTGCCCCTCGGGCGCAACGTCGACGAGGCCATCCGCATCCTCGACGCGCTGCAGTTCACCGAGGAGGTCGGCGAGGTCTGCCCCGCCAACTGGAACCCAGGTGACGAGGCGATGAAGCCCACGGCCGAGGGCGTGGCCTCCTATCTCGCCAAGCACACCACCAAGTAGCGCCGCGCATACCAACCTTCGCCCCTCCGTTCACTTACCCTCACTCGCCCACCTTTGCTGGTCACCTGTCTCTTCTTTACGTACGATCCGTGTGATCGTCTCGTGAAAGGACATGATGATGAAAACGTGGACACCCCTTGGACTGGCTTTGGGCGCCATGCTCCTGATGGCTGGATGCACGCCCAAAAGCAACGCTCCACCCACCGACCCCAAGACGCCCACCGCTACTCCGGCTGGCACCGCAAGCTCCACGCCGCCGAAGTCGGGCAAGACAGGACAAGACCTGAAAGGTGAGTTGATGCTCGTTAAACTTCTGCCAGCCAAAAAGACCGAACAGGACACAGAGGGGCTGAAGACCTCCATCCAGGGGCCGGTCACCTCCAAAGCGGGGGAGAGCATCAAGCTGCATTTTCTGGTGCGCAATCCCGACGAGGCGCCCCGCACGTTCTGCGACTACCACAGCCCCTTCGAGGGCATCCGCAACAACATCTTCGAGGTCAAAGACGCCCAAGGCAAAGTGCTGCCCTACCAGGGTATGATGGCCAAACGTGCAGCTCCATCCTTGAGCAACTTCTGGACCGTACCGCCAAAATCCAAGGTTCGTGTGCTCTTCGACCTCTCCAAGGGCTACACGCTGCCCGCAGGCTCTTACACCCTCCGCTTCTCTGGAAATGGCATCAGCGGGCTGCCCGCCAGCGAGAGCGTGTCCATCCAGATCCTCTGACCTGAGGTGTACCAAGATCGGTACAGACATTCCGTGCGTGCGTTGACAAAGAAAACGTTCCTGCCAGACGCCCCACCCCCTCTTCGATAAGAGCCCCGTAACCTCTAACCTTTTGAGGTCGGCACGGTTTTCGCTACGCATCGCCTCAGCAACGCAAATGAAGACCCTTAGGGATGAATAGGTGGAGACGATGAAGACACAACTCTTGAGCATTTTTGCCGCGACAATCGTGAGCCTCGTGGCCGCGTGTGGTGGCGAGATGGAGCCCGTTGACCACTATGTGGTCCTTGGCAAAGCCGATAATGGCACCCCGCCCGCTGTGCAGCTGGTCTATGCCGACTCTTGGAACCACCAAAAATACGGTCAGTCCTCCAAGTTCAAAAACTTTGTCATCCGCGTACAAAACCTCGCCTACCACAAAGAGGTTTCCATTCACCACCGCACCGCCAGCGGCGAATGGGTTGACACGGCGGCCACCTACTCACGCTCCGTCGCCGGAGACGGTGAAATCTGGCTGGCCCGCATGATGGGCGAAGGCTTCGGGGGGCAATTCGTCGTCAAATACGCCACCGAAGGTGTCACCTACTGGGACAACAACAACGGCCGCAACTACCACCTCGGCGAGGCCGACGGGCCCATGCTTGGCGTCGGCGTCAACGTGCGCGTCAACTCGGGCTATTACAGGTCCTACGGCGGCAGCGTTTTGTCGTTCCGCGGCACCATCGACGTGCGCAATAGGGGCTACCACAAGAACGTGAACGTGCACTACAGCACCGATGGTTGGCAAACGGAGAAGGTCGTCAAGGCGGGCTACATGGGTGCGTGGCGTGTCTATGGCTACAGCGGCGTGGAAAACCCCAACGCGCACGGCGTCGAGGGTTGGACCTTCGAGACCGAGGAGTCAGCAGACAAGCTCGAGTATTACGTGAGCTATGAGGTCGACGGCCAGACCCACCGCGACACCAACCACGGTGAGAACTACACACTCTACAAGTAGTCAGCTCTGGTTGAGCTCCTCAATGGCAGCCATGGCAGCGATGGACCCATCCGCCACAGCCGTGGTGATCTGCCGGTAGCGCTTCACACGACAATCCCCGGCCGCAAAGACACCCGGCACGCTGGTGGCCAAACGCTCATCGGTGATGATCTGGCCGCGCTCGTCCAGCTTCACCATGCCACTGAAGGCGTCGGTCTTGGGCACATAGCCAATGAAGACGAAGCAGCCTGCCGCCAAAACCTCTGTGACCTCGCCGCTCGTCTTATGGGTGCAGACCACCTTCTCGAGCTTCTTCTCGCCGATGAAGTCTTGAATCTCCTGGTGCATCAGGAAGTGAACCTTGGGGTTCTTCTTTGCCTCCTCGACGATCCAAGGCTCCGCCTGAAAGTGGTCGAACTCATGAATGATGGTGACCTTGGAGGCGTAGGCCGTTAAAGCCACAGCCTCTTCGAGGGCAGAGTTTCCACCCCCGATAGCCACGATCTCCATGTCGGTGAAGAAGTCACCATCACAGGTGGCGCAATAGCTGACGCCCCGCCCTTGCAAGCGCTTCTCTGAGGCGAGGCCGAGGGTGCGCGGCACACCGCCGCTGGCGATGATCACGACCTTGCTGGTGAAGACGCCCTTGCCCACCACTTCGACGCTCTTGCGCTCCCCTTCCAGCTGCATCGCTGCCACCTTGGACTGGGTCAAGATCTCGCAGCCGAAGCTCTGGGCCTGTTTGCGCATGGTCTTGGCGATGCTCGCGCCGCTGGTCTCCTCCACGCCTGGGTAGTTGGCGACGTGATAGGAGAGGATCATCTGCCCACCCGCTGTGCCTGTGTCGATGATCAGCGTCTTGAACTTGGCGCGTCCGAGGTAGATGCCTGCAGTCAGGCCGGCTGGGCCCCCGCCGAGCACGATGACGTCATATTCGGATACGACCCGGTCAAAATCGTCATAGGATGGGTCCATCAGGACTCCTCATTTAAAGTGTTTATCGAGGATGCTCTTGACCTGATCAACATCCTGGATGCTGCTGGTGGCCTCGACGACTTGGCCGTTTTTGAAGTAGACGGTGAAAGGCAGCCCCATGAACCCTTGGACCTCGGCGAGCTGGCGAACATTGCTCGCAGCCGCGCCATCGAAGTCCATATCACTGAACTTGACCGCGTCGTAGTCGGGCCCAACGGTCTCCATGATGTCGTAGACAGGCAAGCACATCGGCCCCATGCGTCCACAGCAGAGCATCACGTTTTCATGCTTGTTGATGAGATCTTGAAACTCTTGATCGGACTCACAATGAGCAAGGTTGGTATCGAGCATCGCTGCACCTCGTGGATGGTTGATTGTCTCATGTGAGAGAGCCAACACCTGGAAGAAAGGTTGCACAACACTGCATGTTTTCCCCGCATCAGCATTTCGTCAAGCCCCTTCCGTGCGGCACACGAGTGGCACACTCCGGCACATGTCCGGCACATGTCCGGCACATGCCCAGACAGTCATGCCCTGGACACCACGAACATTAGTGTAGTTGCTAGTAGTTAGCGCGCTGTATTTCATGGCACGCTCCTTGAATGACAAAGAGGCAACCAAGGAGATTGCCCATGCAACGCTTGCTCATGACACTTACCCTCTTTTCTGCTGTCACACTGACGATCGCGCTCGGCTGCGGAGATGAAGGCAACACCACAGCCCTGCTAAGCCATGCCCAATCCACCCTCGCCCGCGAGAGCACGCCAACCATCGACCATCAGACCTTCACGCAACAGATGCAGGCCAACAATGACTTCGCCTTCGACCTGCTGCGCCAGGTGCGCAAACCTGATGAAAACCTCTTCACTGGGCCTGTGAGCATCTCCAGCGCCTTGGCCATGGCCTATGGCGGCGCGCGCGGTGCCACCGCCACCGAGATGAAAGCAGCCCTGCGCTTTGTGCTCGACGACGACACGTTGCATCGCGCCTTCAACAAGCTCGATCTCGAGCTCAGCCAGCGCGGCGCGAGCGCCAACGAAGACTTCACGCTCTCCCTCGACAACGCCCTCTGGTCGCAAAACGACTTCGAACTCGAAGCGGACTACCTCGATCTGCTCGCCCTCAACTATGGCGCCGGCATGCACCTGCTGGACTTCATCGGGAACCCCGAGGGGTCGCGCACGACGATCAATGACTGGGTTGCAGAGAAGACAGAAGAGCGCATCAAGGACCTCATCGGCCCGAAACAGATCACGGAAGATACGCGGTTGGTGCTCACCAACACGATCTATTTCAAGGCCTCTTGGGTCCGATATGATGCATGGCCTGAAAGACTCTGTGCTCTTTGCCCACACCGAAAGCTACGACGCCATCGAGCTGCCCTACGATGGGAACCAGCTGGCGATGTTGGTGGTGATGCCCACGAGCGGATCCTTCGAGAGTTTCACCCAAGAGCTGACGAGCACCACGCTCAAAGACATCTATGATGGCATGCAGAGCAAGAGCGTCGAACTGGCGCTGCCGCGCTTTTCCATCAGGAGCAAGCTGGGCTTGGTACCTGCGCTCTCAGCCCTTGGTATGCACAGCGCCTTCAGCTATACGTCCGCTGACTTCAGCGGCATCGTCGGCTCCAACCCCGCCAAGAGCGTGTTCATCAGCAATGTGATCCACGAGGCCTTCGTCGACGTGAACGAAAACGGCAGCGAAGCTGCAGCCGCCACCGCCGTCATCTTTGGGGACAGCGGTGTGAGCATGGAGCCTGTGGAGCCCGAAACGATGGTGGTAAACCGCCCCTTCATCTTCTTGATCCGTGACCGCGGCACAGGCGCTGTGCTCTTCGCCGGCCAGATGTTCGACCCCACGACCCAGCAGTAGCTCCCCCAAAAAGACTCCCTCCCAAAAAGACACACTCCTCTCACTCTCGTTATATGCTCCACCACAAGCAGCGAGAGGTGAGCTCCCATGAGAACAACGTCACCATGGTCTTGGGTAATGACCGTCATCTTGGTCGTCGGGTGCGGGGAGTCCGCCAACCAGGACCCAGCGACATGGCCTGACGGTGGGGCATTAGACGTGCGAGGCGCAGATAACTCAGCAACAGATGCGCGCCTTAGAGATGTTCTGCAGAACCCAGGGGACACAAACCCAGGGGACACAAACCCAGCGGTCGATCAGAGCCCCACAGACACAACCCCCACGGACGCAACCCCCGCAGACCTGGCGCCCAGTGTCGATGGCCCCGCGACCACAGCGTGCCCAGCAGCTCTGAACACATTCTCCGCTGGAGGCGTCTGTGCACCCGTCGGCGCGGAGTCCACCCTCTGGCAAGTACGAGGCATCGCGGGGGCTGGGCCCTACGCTGTGGCGTGGGTCTCCTTTGAACAAGGCCGAACACCCAGCCTGATGCTCAAGACACGCATGATGGCCGCAGATGGCACACCTCGCGCCGCGGTCTCGGAGTTGGGAGAAGCGGGCCCCTTTTCAGAGCCCAGCCTGGTCTGGAATGGCAGCCAATTTGCCACAGCAGAGTATATGAGTAGCTCGCCCCTAGCGCTGGTGCGACTCGATGCCAATGGCAAGTTGCTGGGACGCACAGCTCTAGGTGACTACTCCACCTATACCAGCGCGCTGACGCCCACATGGGGACAAGACGAGTGGGTCTTGGGGCACAGCGAAAAGCTGATCCGCGTGTCCACAGCTGGCGACCTTCTAGCAGAGTACACAGTCACGCCCGGCGGTTTCACAGTGCCCATGAAGCCCTCCATCAGCTATTCGGGCAAGCGCTTTGGCGTGTTTTATGCCACACCAAACACATTTCAGGGCTTCTTTCGCACCTTCGATGCAGCAGGGCTGCCTGGGGCCGATCAGGCCCAAGAAGTTGATACAGTGGCAGGCATCTCCACGACCGTGAGTGGATCGCTCGTGCTTTGGGATGGCGCAACCTTTGTGGGCGTCTGGGTCAACCAAAACAACGCGCTGAAGATGATCAAATTTGCCGAGGAGGGTGGTTTCTCGGGCAGCCCCGTTGTTCGTCTCGCCACCGGAGTGGACAGGTTCGCAGACCTCTCTGGGGTGTGGAACGAAACGCGCAAGGAGATCGCCCTGCTCTACAGCGGGTCATCACAGCTGCATTGGTTGCGACTGAAGGCCGACGGCAGGGGGACTATGACGGCCAGGTGAGCCTCTCTGGTGATGGAGGCTATGTGATGGCGTTGAGTCAGCGTGCGCTATCTGCCACGGCACATTCGATCTATTTTTTACGGCTGCCCTAGAACCACCCTGCTTTTGGAAATATACGGGTGCAGGGCATCGTTGTATGCTCGACAACACATAGCTTAACGAGCGCCATCACGTGCTTCTCTTTCGATCTCCAGCGACGGTTGTCTGTGTCACCCTTGGGGTCTTCTCCCTTGGTGTGGGCAGTGTTGGCTGTTCGACGCCCAACGCTCTGCGCCCACCCAGGCTCGACTGGCCCCACAAAGGCGTGGACGACTACGCTGGAGGGGTGAAGGTGGGCAAGGTGGCGATCATCGCCCCTGCTGCCACGAAAGAATCCGAGGCCAAGGCCCTGCGCGCGGCGTTGGTCTCCCACCTCGAAGAGTCCTTCCCTCAAAGTGACCCCAAGCTCGCGCCCGCCAAGGTCGACCTCGTCTATCGGGCCCAGCACAGCGTGCATCGCACCTATCTCCTCGACATGATCGCCATCGGCTACCTTGGCCTCTTCCCCCTTACACCCCAATGGGGTCACACCAACGCCACCATCGCGCTCAACGTCGAGGTGCCCCCCCAGCTTCGACTCGGCAAAGGGCGCTTCGCCCTCTACCACTATTCCACTCGGCGCTACCACAACACGTACTTCTCCTGGTACACCAGCGATGCTGTGGAGCGCGCCTACGAGCGCGTGCACCGAGAGGTCTTCGAGGGAACCGTGGGACGACTGGGAGCGACCCTCGGCGGGCAGCCGAGCCGTCTAGCCCCTGTCTTTGACTTTGACCATCTACCCGTGCGCAAGGGCATGCGCTTCGACTTTGATGCCAAAGGCGAGCTGGTCAAGCAGCGGCTGCTCGATCCCTTTCGTTGGCGGGTGATTCACAATGAGAGCCTCTACGATCAGGGCACGGCCAAAACGGCGCCGGGCTTCTGGCACACCTATTTCAGCGCGCTCTCGGGCATTGAAGGGGGTTATTTCCAGGGATGGGCTCGGGTGAGCTCTGAGGCTCGAAACACGAAGACCGGTGAGCGCTTCACCATCGCGTCGGGGAAAGCCACGAGCAAGGGCTATAAGTTCAACCTCTTCAACCCACCCACGGTGAGTCGCTTTTTCATCTATCCCACCGTGGGCTTCTTCTCTCTCGACATCGACATCGAGGACATGGCCGGAGATATCCCCCTCGGGCAGGTGGCGGGAGCCAAGGATATGCCCGCTGTGGGCAGCGACCCAAACACGGGCGAGCCCATCGACCTCGGCGCGGCCAACGTCTACAGCCTGCGCCTGCGCTCTGGACATATCGGACAGCGCGCGGGGGGCACCATGGTTTATGGCACCCCCAATGCGCAGCTCTTCTTCACCTTCGAAGGGGGCGTCAACCTGCTGGAGTGGCGCTACACCGAAGCGACGCTGGGCGGCTACAACGAGTCCAAACATCATGCGGCCGTTTTTGCCTCCTTCGCCGCCCGCCTGCTGGTGGGCCTGGCCTATCGCCCTTGGCACGTGGCGGGGCGCTGTGAGTTCAACGTCGAAGCCTACCGCTCCTTCGACTTCCCGCGTCCGCTGCCCTTCGATGCGCCGCCGACCTACAACAATGTCCTACAAACCTACGAACGACGTCCCATCGCTGTTGAGTCTGCTAGCGCTCAAACGCTCAACGCCTATTGTGGAGTCTCCTTTGCGTATTAGTTTTCACCACGCTGTCTTGTTGACGCTGGCGTTGCTCGTAGGCTGCGCCGATAGCGGGCCTGGGCCCGTCGATCTCGGCCCCCTCGTGCTCACCCTCGAGAACAAAGGCACAAGCGAAGGACGACCCCTGCAAGAGATCAAGGTGCACACCTCACAAGCGAGGTACCTCAACGCACCCAACCTGCT